>JAATEU010000097.1 GCA_015655565.1 Clostridiales bacterium | reverse complement strand
TCTTATTTTGAAAAAGCTAATTACTATATCGGCAAAAATATATTCCAGAAAATAACTGTAGAGCAGATTGTGCTGGAATACGATGTAAGTCCGGCGCAGCTCTACCGTTCTTTTAAAGAAAATTGCGGCATATCTCCCAAACAATATATAGACCTGAAAAAGATAGAAAAAGCCTGTGAACTGATTCTCCATACCACTCTGTCCTTTCGGCAGATAGCAAATATGCTGGGCTATGAACACGATACGGCCTTCTTCCGGACATTTAAAAGAGTGAAAGGAATCAGGCCTTCTGAATATAAAAACAGTGTTTTGTAAAAGAAAAAATCATCAGCCTTTATCTTTCCCATGAATAAAGGTTTTTTTAATAAAAAGACCGAGTTGAGTCAAAAAATTGAGTCAGAAATAATTTCCACTAAGTTCCAAATTATATCGACTTTTTTCTCCTCTTATGCTACAATAATCCATGGTAACAGGAAAACGCCAACACGTCGACGTAGGTCAATTTAATTGCAAAGGAGGCTGTACTGTGGCTGATTTATATATTAATCCTAATTTATATACCACCAGACCGGACCCTGAGGGAAGGCTTGGGAAAGAAATGAGGATTTATGATTTACTGGAACGGTTAGAAATCCCATTTATCAGGGTGTAGCATGAAGTCACTGCCACTATCCGGTCCTGTTTAGAGGTGGAGGAAATGTTGGAAATTGAGATTTGTAAGAATCTGTTTCTCTGTAATGCACAAAAAAATCATTTTTATTTGTTGATGATGCCGGGGATTAAAAAATTTCGAACCGCAGATTTAAGCAGACAGATTCAAACCTCCAGGCTTTCTTTTGCCGCACCGGAATTTATGGAGGAATTCCTTGATATTACTCCCGGATCCGTCAGTGTTTTAGGATTAATGAATGATCAGGAAAACCGGGTGCGGTTATTAATAGACCGTGATGTCCTAAAACAGGAATATGTCGGCTGTCATCCATGTATCAATACCTCCAGCCTTAAAATCAGAATGGGTGATTTATTGGATAAATTTTTACCTTATATAAAACACGAACCTGTAATTGTTGACCTTTAACAGTTTTTTGCAATATACGGGGTTTTTGCCACCTCCGGTTGGACAGGACCCTTAATTTCTGTAACCAGTCGTAAGAAGCCGCTTAGTATTGCAACTTACAGGTCGCATCGGTATAATGAATGAAATAAAAGTAAACGCATGGCGCGTAGATGGGAGACAGATATGAAAATATTAGTAGATGCGGATGCTTGTCCTGTAAAACATATCATTGAAAGGATTGCTAAAAGGTTGAATATACCTGTAATCATGGTTATAGATACAAGCCACATCCTGGAGTCTGAATATAGTAAAATTATCCAGGTCAGTAAAGCACCGGATGCGGTGGATATTGCATTGATAAACCGGACTGACTCCGGGGATATTGTAGTGACCCAGGACTATGGTGTCGCATCTATGGCTCTTGGTAAACATGCTTTTGCCATTAACCAGAACGGAAAATATTATACGGAGGAAAATATTGATCAGCTCATGTTTGAACGTCATCTCTCAAAAAAGCAAAGAAGGGCCGGAGGACGGACCGGTTCTATGAAAAAACGTTCCAAAGAAGATGACGAACGCTTTGAGGCAGCATTTTTCAGCTTATGCCAGCGAGGTAACCTCTGAATCCACTCCCCAAAAGTGTTCCGGCATCAACCCCGGAATATTGGGTATGTCTAAACACTGAAATCCAGTGTTTCACCAAAAACCCATGTTACGGCACGCAAGGAGTCCTTCTATAAAACAGCTTCCAACAGCTTTTTGCTGTAAGGATGGACCGGTTTGCGGAATAATTCTTCCACGAAGGCGGTTTCCACAATTTCGCCCTGATACATGACACAGACCCGGTCACACATCTGGTAAATCACCTTTAAATCATGGGATATAAAAAGATAGGATAAATCATATTCTTTTTGAAGCTTTTTTAATAATTCCAATATCCTGGCCTGCACCGTAACATCCAATGCTGATACAGGCTCATCCAGAACTATGAATTTAGAATTCCGGATCAGGGACGCACCGATTGCGACCCTCTGCCTTTGACCTCCGCTTAATTGGGATAAGTATCTTTCTGTGTATTCATCCGGCAGGCCGACCTCGTTGAGTATCTTTAATACCTTGGATTTACGTTCCCTTTGGCTGTAACCTCCCGCTAATTTCAAAGGCTCTTCTAAGATCCATCCAACTTTTTTAGCAGGATTTAAACTTCCGTAAGGATCTTGAAATACCATCTGAGGTCTTTCTTCGTTAAGGATTACCTCCCCGGTCTTACTGTCAATTAAACCCACCACGGCTTTGGCAAGGGAGGATTTTCCGCTGCCGCTTTCTCCGACGATGCCAAGAATCTCACCTTGGCTGATGGTAAGGGATACATTATTTACAACCTGTTTCCTGGTCTTTTTTGAAAATAGTTTTTTTGCCTTTTCCTCATAAAAGACATGCAAATTCCGGACCTCCAGAATATTTTTTTCCTTACCTGAAAGTAATACAGCCTGTCCGTTTTGTACCGCATCAGGATCAGAAAACGGAAAACCTGTTTTCCGGCTACTCAAATCAGGTATAGCTGCCATCAGTTTTTTTGTATAGGCTTTCTTAGGGCCGTTAAATAAGTCACGGACCGTACCTTCTTCTGCAATCTCCCCCTCCTGCATCACAAATGCCCGTGTACAGGTATTTTTAATAACTGCTAAATCATGGGATATGAATAATACGGACGTACCATATTCCTGATTCATTTTTTGAATCAGTCCCAATATCTGTGCCTGTATGGTAACATCCAAAGCCGTAGTCGGTTCATCTGCTATCAGCAGCTTAGGTTTGCAGATCATAGCCATTGCAATCATAACCCTTTGCCGCATTCCTCCCGACAATTGGTGGGGATATTGATAATAAAGTGTTTCCGTATCCTTTAAACCTGCTTCCTTAAGGGCGGCTAAGGTTTTCCTCTTCCTTTCGGCCTGTTTTAATTGATTTTCATGGAGCAGAAGCATTTCTTCTGTCTGATAACCAACCGTCATCACCGGGTTTAATGAGGTCATGGGTTCCTGGAATATCATAGAAATCTGATTCCCTTTTATTTTCCTGAATTCTTCCGGTTTTAGTCTAAATAAATCCTTACCGTCAAATAAAATACTGCCTCCCAGAACAGAGGCCTCCTTTGATAATAATCCCATAATGGTTAAGGCCGTTATGGTTTTACCGGACCCGGACTCTCCTGCCATTCCCAGGATTTCGCCTTCTTTTATTTGAAAGGACACATCATTTACTGCCTTATTGATATTTCCATTATGCTGAAAGCCTACCGTAATATGATTAACGGTAAGCAGGGGCTGATTGACATCAGATAATTGACTTGGGCCAAGGTTATTTTTTCTTTCGTTTCCCAGTTTACTCACTTCCTTTCCAACGCCTTATTACACTCTACTTATCTTTCATTAAGCAGACTGAATCCCAAAACCGTCAACACAATCATCAGTCCGGGTGCCAGGGCACACCAGGGTGCATTGAACAGATAAGCCTGGGCCTCCGACAGCATCCGGCCAAGGCTTGCATCCGGCGGCTGCACTCCCAATTGGAGATAACTCATTCCGGCTTCTGCTAAAACTGCATTATTAAAACCTATTGTAACGGAAGATAACAAAATAAGCTTTGTGTTAGGCAATATATGAACAAACATAATGCGGAAATCACCGGCACCCATTAATTTGGCGTTCTTCACAAAATCCATCTGTTTTAAGGTTATATATTCGCTTCTTACCACTCTGGCAAAGCTGGGAATAAAAATAATTCCCAAAGCAAGGATGACATTATATTTACCGGGCCCTATAATGCTGACAAAAACCAATGCCAATAATATACTTGGGAAAGAGGTTAAACCATCATTGACACGCATTAAAATTTCATCGATGAATCCGCCGTAATAACCGGTAACGGCACCGATAAGGGTTCCCATAACCGCGCCAATGGCAACCGTAGATAAAGCTACGATAAAAGTCGTCCCTGCGCCGGACATGACCCGGCTTAAAATATCCCTTCCGAAATTATCCGTACCAAAGGGATGTGCAAAATCAGGTGTCATATTTTTAATGGCGCCGTTCATTTCATTGGGATCATAGGGAGTATAAAAGATGCCTGCCGTTACAAAAAAGAGAACAAGGCTGATAATGATTAACCCGGCTATGAAATTAATGTTATAATGTATTTTTTCCGTATTCACTTCCCTGCTCCTTATGTAATGCTCAAATACATGGAACACCAGTCCCTGTGATTATACCCTTACCCTTGGGTCAATACACCGGTAAATGATGTCCACCAAAAAATTAATAACAACTACAACAGCCGCTATATATATGACTATAGCCTGTACCACAGAAAAATCACGGTTGGAAATGGCAGTAACCAGCATCCGGCCCATGCCCGGTAAGCTGAAAAGCTGTTCAATTATAATACTTCCGGCCAGTACATCGGCTATTACCATGGCAATGAAGGTTATTACAGGTATAAATGCATTTTTAAGGACATGCCTGTATAGTATTACATTTTCCTGATTTCCTTTGCTACGGGCCGTTCTTACATAATCCAGCTTAAGCTGCCTTATAACAGAACTCCGAAGGAATTTAATGGTCATCGCCGTTTTGGGTATGGCAATGGCAATAGCCGGAAATATCATATATCCCAGAAATTGCCCCGGATTTTCAGAATAGCTGATATACCTTCCCGGTATAAACCATTTTAGGATGAGTCCGAATACCAGGGTTATGATAATCCCTAAAAAAAAGGGCGGGACTGCCATTGCGGTATGTGTTAAAAATGTAATCACACGATCGGACACTCCTCCTTCTTTCTTGGCGGACTGTATTCCAAGGGGTATGGAAATAATTATGATTAATGCGATGGAAAGTACGGCAAGCCATAAAGTAACCGGCATACGTTCCTTCAGCAGTAAACTGACCGGCATATTATATTGGGCCGATATGCCAAAATCACCGCAAAGGGCATTGCCCAGCCAGCTGAAATACCTTACAAATACATTCCTGTTCAGGCCTAATTCCTCCCGCAGCGCCTCAACGGTTTCTTTCGTTGCAGAGGTTCCAAGGGATGCAGCAGCGCTATCCCCCGGAATAACCTGAAATGAAATAAAGAGGAAAATTGAAACCAAGAGGAGGGTTAATATTAATGAGGAAAGTTTTCTTATAAAGTATTTCATGTATTGCAGCCTCCTTATCCAGCCTCCGCCTAAAAGGCGGATGACAATTAACAGCTATTCCGCTTTAAAATAAACAGAAGCCATATCCAGTACATAAACCGGATAAAAGGTATATCCTCCCAGCTTAGGATTCACGGCTACGAGCAAAGCAGGATCCTGGATATATACTGCTGCCGCATCCTCTGCCAATATGCTCTGCAGCTTCTTGTAGTAATTTATTTTTTCCGCATCGTCCTGGGCCTCAATTGCTTTTGCCAGGGTTTCATCATACTGCGGGTTACTATAGTTCACAAAATTATTATCGGCAGCAGAGTTATAGCGTTCTAAAACATCCCTTGCAGCTAATTTAGCATCCAGTCCTATAATGGTTGCTTCATAATTTCTTCCCACATAGACATCGTTAATCCAGCTGGCCCACTCAATCTGCTGAATTCGGGCTGTTATTCCAGCCTGCTTCAATTGCTCTACGATAACCTGTGCAGTATCTACATGAAACTTGTAATTGGAGGGAACCGTTATGGTAAAGGTAAATCCATCCGGATATCCGGCTTCAGCCAGCAAAGTCTTCGCCTTTTCAATGTCATACGGATACTTATCGGCTAAATCTTCATAATACTTTGCAAATCCGGGAAACATATTGCTTCCGATAACGGTGCCTTTTCCTCCTGCTACCAGATCCAATATGGCCTGTTTGTCAATTGCATAATTTAATGCCTGTCTTACCTTTACATTGTGAAAGGGTTCCGCCTTGTTATTTAAGAATAAACCCTGCACCAGATTCATATGGCCTTCCGTAATGGTAAAGGTATCTTTTAACTGTTCTGCCTGGGCATCTGTCAGATACGGAAAAATGTCAATGGAACCTGCCAATAACTCCATAATGACCGAATCGGCATTCGGTTCAATTTTAAAGGTTACCTTGTCTAAATATGGCTTTCCTGCTACATAATAGTCTTCATTTTTTTCAACCACAAAGCTTTCCAGTGGTGTGTAGGATACAAACTTAAAAGGGCCGGTACCCACAGGGGCTGTGTCCTGTTTATCATAGTTCTCTGGAATTACGGCGCTGGTCAGGAACCCGATTAATTCCGTATCGGCTTCCTTTAAAACCACTTCTACTGTCGTTTCATCCGTTTTATTTACCTCCGAAACGTTAGTAAGCGCCGATTCGACCACAACAGCAGGATCCGTTGTATCTAGCAAACCGGCGCATCTTTTTAACGAATATACGATATCGTCAGCTGTTACCAGATTACCGTTATGAAACTTAAGGCCCTGGCGGAGTTTAAAGGTATATACCTTTCCATCCGGGGATATCTCATAACTTTCTGCAACAGCCGGAACTAAATTCCCATCTTTATCAGGCTTATACAGCCCTTCAAAAACATTGAATAAGACTTCTTTCGTTCCTGCCGCAACTGCTTTGTGTGGGTCAAGACTATCCAAATCCTGTGAAATTCCTACAACTACTGAGCCACCGTTAACCGGTGTCCCTGAAGACATATCATCTGCAGGAGTTTTTTCATCATCCGTACCGGTCTTATCACCTCCACATCCGTAAAGTGCAATAGACAATACTAAAACCATGAGCAAGAATAAAGTGAAATGACTTCTCTTCTTCATAGCAACTCCTCCTTATGAAATTTATACTTTATAATATACTGAATTAAATAAAATTTCAAGGAGTAATTTTTATTTTTTCAGGACAAACGCAGGAATGAATATTTTTTAAAGTCCCCGGCCGTTTCCAGATATGGCCGGAAGATTTTTGCATTGGAAAGGTCCCTCGTATGAATAAACTCCGGAATTTGCACCGAGAGTAAAATTTTACTGATTTATATAAGGAAATTGTCTGTCGAGCCATTTTTTCACTTTTCACTCCTGCTTACATCAGTTAAGCCCCTGACGTAATCTCCATCAACCTAATATAACCTCTACTTCATGTTCCCTGCCGTCACCAAATACAGGAACCATATTACCGGCCATTTCCTTCCCGTCTACCGTCATCTTAGCAACACCGGCAGATACGTGGTCAGGATTTTTAATCGTAATGTTTAAGATATCACCCCTGAACTGTCTGGTTACCCGGTATCCGTCCCAGGAAGCCGGTACGGCCGGATCCACCATAAGTCCGTCATAATCCGGTTTAATACCTAAAATAAACTGGGAGATTGCAACAAAGTTCCAGGAAGCCGTACCGGTGAGCCAGGAATTTTTGGCTTCACCAAACCGTTTTGCATCCTTACCGGCTACCATCTGGGAATACACATAAGGTTCCATTCTATGAATTTCACTGTATTCTTCCGTATAAGCCGGAGCAATCCTTGTATAATAATCAAATGCTTTATCTCCGCGTCCGACTGCTGCTTCCGCACACATAATCCATGCATTGTTATGGCAGAAAATACCTGCATTTTCTTTATAACCTGCCGGGTAAGTAGAGATTTCACCATATTCCACATAATATCTGGTAAACGCCGGATTATTAAGGACTAATCCGTATTTGGTTCCCAGTCTTTCTCCGACCGCGTCCAAAGCCCTGATCGCCTTTCCGTCTTCCACACCGCAGCCGCCCATTATGCAAAAGCCCTGGGACTCAATAAATATCTTTCCTTCCTCACATTCCTCACTGCCGATTTTCTTACCAAAATCATCATAGGCCCTTAAGAACCATTCCCCGTCAAAACCATGCTCCATAATGATGCCTTTCATCCTGGAGACTTCTGCTTCAGCCCTTTTGGCCTCTGCTTTATTGCCTGTTTTGTCCATCAGCCCGGCATATTCATTGCCGATATATATAAACATACCAGCAATCAAAACGGATTCCGCCACCCTGCCGTCCTTGCTGGTGGTTGTCTGGAAGGATTCCCCCGGTTCCATTGAAAAACAGTTAAGATTTAAACAGTCATTCCAGTCCGCCCTTCCAATCAGCGGCAGTCCATGAGGCCCTGCATTACGAATAACATGATCAAAGGCTCTCTTAATATGCTCAGAAAGCGGCATTGCCCTGCTGCTGTCATTATCAAACGGTGTCATTTCCTCCAATATGCCGTAATCACCGGTTTCTTTAATATAGGCAACCACTGCTAGTACCAGCCATAAGGGATCATCATTAAAATTACCACCGATTTCATCATTCCACCTTTTAGTAAGAGGCTGGTATTGATGGTAAGCACCTCCGTCCTCTAACTGGGTAGATGCCAAATCAATAATTCTCTCCCTGGCACGGTCCGGAATCTGATGAAGAAAACCCAGCAAGTCCTGATTGGAATCACGGAATCCCATACCTCTGCCAATACCGGATTCAAAGTAAGATGCACTTCTGGACATATTAAAGGTAACCATGCATTGATATTGGTTCCAGATATTCACCATTCTGTTTAACTTATCATCCTTAGAAACGATGGTATATTTTGATAATAAGCCGTCCCAATAAGC
>JAATEU010000279.1 GCA_015655565.1 Clostridiales bacterium | reverse complement strand
ACAGATAAAGTTTTGCTTTTAACATCTTCATGGCTTTATCCTTATTTTGAAATTGGGAACGCTCATTCTGGCATTGCACTACAATACCGGTAGGTATATGGGTAATCCGGATTGCAGACGAGGTTTTATTAACATGCTGGCCGCCGGCCCCACTGGAACGATAAGTGTCAATTCTTAAATCCCCTTCATCAATTTCTATTCCCGTATCTTCCTCAATATCAGGCATAACATCACAGGAAACAAAAGATGTCTGTCGCTTTCCTGCTGCATTAAAGGGTGAGATACGGACTAAGCGATGTACCCCCCGCTCTGACTTAAGATGCCCAAAAGCGTTAAGCCCATTAATTTGCAGGGTTACTGATTTAAGACCTGCTTCCTCACCATCCAGGAAATCCAATATTTCCGTTGTATATCCCTTCTTATCTGCCCATTTTTGATACATCCGGCAGAGCATATTGGCCCAATCACAGCTTTCTGTACCTCCGGCACCGGCATGGAGGGTTAATATGGCATTATATTTGTCATATTCCTCTGATAAAAGGGTAGACAGGCGAAGCTCACCGAGATCTTCTTTGAACTTATTGAGAGCTTCTTCAATTTCCGGAATAAGAGACGGATCCTCCTCTTCATAACTCATCTCCATCAGGGTTTGTATATCTTCATATTCTCTTTTTAAGGAATTATATTCTTCAATAATATCTTTTAAATTTTTTAATTCCTTCACATAACCCTGGGATTTTTCCATGGAATCCCAAAAACCCGGCTCCTCCATGATATGTTCAATCATATTTACTCTTTCCAGCTTACTGTCAAGGTCAAAGTGAATCCCCCACTTCAATTAATGATTGCTCATAAGTAGTAAGAATATACTTCAACTGATCTAATTCAACCACAATTTCACCTCTTTCATTTTAAAAATATCTGCTTATTTTATATATCGGCTAAATTTTGCGTTTATTATATTAACTCCCATAGCATATTGTGTCTGCTTGCAGATGCGGCACTGTCTCAAATCAGGGAGTGAAAAATACAAAGTATTTTCACACTAATTTCTTCCGCAGCAATATTTATATTTCTTACCGCTTCCGCAGGGACATGGATCATTTGGTTGAATCTTTCTACCAACCCGTTTAACAGGTCCCGGCTGCACCGTATCATCTTTATTGGTACCGGTTACCTTGGCAACCTGTTCTCTTTCCACATTCTGTTCAATCCGGACATGCATCAGCGCTTTCACCGTGTCTTCCCTGATTGCACCTGTCATTTCGTCAAACATTTCAAATCCCATGAATTTAAATTCAACTAACGGATCTCTCTGTCCATAAGCCTGCAGGCCAATACCCTGGCGTAATTGATCCATATCATCAATATGATCCATCCATTTTCTATCAATTACCTTCAGTAAAATAACACGTTCTATTTCTCTGAGATGCTCTTTTTCCGGGAATTCAGCTTCTTTTGCTTCATAAAGATTAATCGCATCTTCCTTCAGCTTCTGGATAAGGGCATTCTTTTTAGAAAACTTAAAATCTTCGGAATCCAGGATAATTGGCTCAAGCGGGATTATTGGCAATAAAATATTATTTAACTCATTTAAATCCCAGTCTTCCTGAATCTGATCGTCACTGATACAGGTATTCACACAAACTTCCACCGTATCGGTAATCATCTTAAAGATGGAATCCCTCATGCTTTCCCCATCAAGAACCTTTCTTCTCTCAGCATAAATAATTTCCCTTTGGTCATTATTAACCTGATCATATTCCAACAGGTTCTTTCTGATACCAAAGTTATTATTTTCAATTCTCTTCTGGGCTTTCTCAATGGCATTGCTTAACATCTTATGCTCTATCTGCTCACCTTCCGGCAAACCTAAGGAATTAAACATTCCCATTAACTTTTCGGAACCAAATAAACGCATTAAATCATCTTCCAGTGAAATATAAAAACGTGATTCACCCGGATCACCCTGGCGGCCTGCACGGCCTCTTAACTGATTGTCAATACGTCTGGATTCATGACGCTCCGTACCAATTATTTTAAGACCGCCGGCTTCCACTACACCTTCACCTAATTTAATATCGGTACCACGTCCGGCCATATTCGTTGCAATGGTAACCACACCCGCCTGACCGGCATCAGCAATAATTTCAGCTTCCAACTCATGGAATTTTGCATTTAATATTTTATGCTGTATTCCTTTTTTCTTTAATAATTCGCTGATTTCCTCGGAGGCTTCAATGGTAATGGTACCTACCAGTACAGGCTGGCCTTTTTTATGGGATTCTATAATTTCATTAATAACGGCATTTAACTTCTCCCGTCTCGTTTTGTAAACGGCATCCTGCCTGTCAATACGGGCTACCAAAACATTGGTGGGAACCGCAATAACATCCATTCCATAGATATCCCTGAATTCTTTTTCTTCCGTCAATGCGGTACCTGTCATACCACATTTCTTGACATATTTATTAAAAAAGTTCTGGAAAGTAATCGTAGCCAAAGTTTTACTTTCTCTCTTAACCTTTACTTTTTCTTTTGCTTCAATTGCCTGATGAAGCCCATCCGAATAACGTCTGCCGGGCATAATACGTCCGGTAAATTCATCAACAATTAATACTTCATCATCCTTAACAACATAATCCTTATCCCTGAACATTAAGTTATGGGCACGAAGTGCCAATATCATATTATGCTGGATCTCCAGATTTTCCGGATCAGCAAGATTTTCAATCTTAAAAAAGTTTTCTACTTTGGCAACACCTTCCGCCGTCAGGTTTACATTCTTATCCTTTTCATTAACAATAAAGTCACCTTCTTCTTCAATCTCTTCCTTCATCAAGGCAGCCATTTTTGTTAATTCAGCACTTTCTTTACCACGGACCAGCTGTCTTGCAATAATATCACAAGCCTCGTATAACCTGGTTGATTTGCCGCTTTGCCCGGAAATAATAAGCGGTGTTCTGGCCTCATCTATTAATACGGAGTCAACCTCATCAATAATTGCATAGTGAAGGCCTCTTTGAAACAATTGTTCTTTATAGATAACCATGTTGTCTCTTAAATAGTCAAATCCCAATTCATTGTTGGTAGCATAGGTAATATCACAGCCATAAGCTTCCCTTCTCTGGTCGTTATCCATACTGTTTAAAATAACACCCACCTTAAGTCCTAAAAATTCATGTATCTGGCCCATCCACTCAGCATCACGCTTTGCCAGGTAATCATTAACGGTAACGATATGAACACCCTGGCCTCCCAATGCATTTAAGTAGGCAGGCAGAGTAGATACCAGAGTTTTACCTTCACCGGTCCTCATTTCAGCTATTCTTCCCTGATGAAGTATAACACCACCCATTAACTGAACACGGAAGTGCCTGAGCCCTAAAACTCTTTTTGATGCCTCTCTTACTACAGCATAGGCTTCAACCAAAATGTCATCTAAGGTTTCGCTGTTTTTTAGTCTATTTTTAAATTCTATTGTTTTATTTCTTAATTCCGGATCGGAAAGACTAACCATTGCAGGCTCAAGTGCTTCGATTTTATCTACAATCGGCATGATTATTTTTAATTCTCTTTCACTATGTGTACCAAATATTTTAGTTATAAAGCTCATATTTATTTCACTCCTGTATTCTGATTATTCAGTAAATTAAAAACTTCCCTCTTTCAAATATATTTTAACAATTCATTCTATATTGTATCATTTACGCAGATACTATTCAACACTTTTTATAAAGAATACCTTACAAAAACCACACTGCTGTCCGGGGCAGATGTTTTATAGTCAAAGCGGATATTCCGGATCCGCTGCCGCTGCCTGGCCCTTTCCTATAATGCAGCTTCTCTTATTTTCAGTAGGAGCCATCTGCCTCTCACTGAAAATAAGCGAGTCTCAACCCCGCCTAAAAGGCGGGGAACTTTCCTGATAGGTTAAAAAAGAGGGCTGTGACAGCCCCCCGAAATAATAAAATATACGCTAATTGGCTTTCAAATTTCTAATAAAAGGCGGTGCACTTTACCGCCGTGCATCCGTTAAAAGGCGATGGTTTTTCACCGGAAATGCGATATAGAAAGTGTTTTTACTTTTTACAATATAGTTTAATATTCCGGTTCAATTAAACCATAGGTGTTACCTTTCCGCTTATAAACTACATTCACTTCGTCGGTTTCCGCATTACGGTACACAAAGAAATTATGTCCTAACAGCTCCATCTGTACACACGCTTCTTCCGGATCCATAGGTTTTATGGCAAATCTCTTAGTTCTGATAATCTTAATAGTATCATCTTCCTCATAATCATCTTCCATAAAAGCCTGATTTAAATTAACTGCGGCCTGTTTTTGTTCTATTAATTTATTTTTATATTTTCTTAATTGACGTTCGATTATTTCTTCCACTAAATCAATGGATACATACATATCATTACTGGTTTGTTCTGCGCGGACGATACTTCCTTTCATAGGAATTGTTACTTCTATCTTCTGCCTTTCTTTTTCCACACTCATTGTTACATGAATTTCAGTATCAGGAGTAAAATATCTCTCAAGCTTTCCTATTTTTTCGTAAACAGCAGTTTTAAGCCCCTCTGTTACTTCAATATTTTTACCGCTAATAATATAACGCATAATAATCAACTCCTT
This sequence comes from Clostridiales bacterium, assembly GCA_015655565.1. GTDB lineage: Bacteria > Bacillota > Clostridia > Lachnospirales > Lachnospiraceae > Anaerocolumna. The sequence goes on along the minus strand of JAATEU010000279.1, from coordinate 7,313 downwards.
TTAACTTTCTTTTTATGACTTGCAATCTTATTATATCACAAGCCGCCTGAGGTGACAAGCTATTTCCTAGCTTGAGCCGCGGCAAACGCAGTAATAATTATCCTATCGTTAAAGTTAATCCCTATTTGTTATTTATACTTAATATTACAAATTAATCTAATATTTTTTATAATACCGTTTTATATCGCAACTTTTTGCCCTGATACTATAAATTGTACAACAGATCTCTTATTTATTTGACAATAGCAACCATTGACCTTTTTGTGTCAGATATTGTTTCTAAAAGAGGTTTTATCATTACTTACAAAACAAATATTCGCGCTTGACAGCTTGTTTCCATTCGACAGCAGTGGTTGTTAATTGTGGATAATGTGGATAACTCAGTGTATAACTTCTTTTACGAATAGAATCAGATATATGAATTGTGGATAACTCTTGGATAAATGTACATGCCGTAACATCCATAAACTTACTCCCAAAAGCAAGTCCTGTATTTTTGTGCAGTTTGTATACACTATGATTTGTCAAGGGGCTATTTTTCAAATATTCTTTTTTTTTCAGAAACTACCTGTTTCATAAAATTAAAACAATTTTCTAAACATTTAATTACTTTTCTTAACATGTTTCATATTGACTGACAAATTTCAGCCGGTACGGCTGAATCGTTACGGAATTCTACATTATATCTACTTCTCAAATTCTCTTTAGAGCCCTCTGCTTCATCAAATTAATTTCGCCCAAACCTTATAACAAGAAAGGGCCGTAATTTCCTATCAGAGAACAAAGAGTCTGGCAAGCCAGAAACTCTGGCGCTGACGCGCTGTCACTTCAGTGACAAACTTCCTATAGCGCGTTATGTGCATCCTCAGCGGCGCGTTTTTTACTTTATAGGACGCAATTTCCTATAAAGCAAAAAAGGGATACTGGTTATGCATCAACTATTACGATACATAATCAGCATCCTTATTATATTTTTAATTATAAAACTCTTCTTGCCTTGTACGGGGTTCGGTAATCATAATTTGAAATCTTTATTCCGTCCCTTTCATTACTTGCATGTACTACCTTACCGCCGCCGATATATAAAGCTACATGGCTGACACTCCCACTGCTGTTACAGTAAAAAATCAAATCACCGGCCTGAAGGTTGCTGAAACTTACTTCTCCGCCTGCAGATTGAGACTGGCTGCCGGACGACCTTGCAATGCTATAGCCAAAATGTGCATATATGGATTGTACGAAACCGGAACAATCCGCTCCACTTGTTAAGCTTGTTCCACCATATTCATAAGGATTTCCTACAAAATTAAGTGCATAGTTGGCAATTTCCCCTCCTGAAGAAGAACTGCCTGAACTGCCTGAACTACCTGAACTGCTGTTGGAAGAGGAAGATTGATTCTTCTCCTGTTCTGTCTCTTCTGCTTCATTCTCTGAGTTTTCTTTTTCTGCTGTTTCCTGCTGCCTCTTTGCTTCCTGCTGTTTAGCAAGCTCTTCCAGACGTTCGGCTTCGGCTTGTCTTGCAGCTTCTTCCGCTGCCAATTTAGCCTTCTCTTCTTTAATGGAAATAGCATATTCAAATTCAACACTGATATCGATATAATCTTTGGATACAAATCCCGTTTCCTCGTTACCGGATTCATCTTCATCTATCATGATTTTTGCCCATTGATCGTATTCTTTTATTATATAATATTTTTCACCAAACGGAATCATTGTAACAATATCCGTATCCGTCCCCCGGCCTTCCCTGACAAAAAGAGTCTCCGTATTGACGGTTGCATATTTACTTGCAAAATCATCTATCAGCTTTTCCGCTTCCGTACCTATTGCTAAATACTCAGATTTAATATAACCGTCAACATTACCGGAATTAATCTTTACCCAGTCATCTTTTGTTTCAAGAATATCCGCAGCACAGCCACGATATAACTTGCCTACAATTTTGCTGTCCGTATTAGGCTTGCTCCTTATATTAACATAATCATTAGCTATGGAAATGCCTAAATTAGCATAAGGCGATTCAACCTTGGTTACCCCGTCAGTACTTAATGTTTCTGCCTCTTGTTTTGACAATGACTCTAATAATTTCTCCGCATCTCCGGTTTTTTCTTCCGCAGTAGCCGTATAATAATTGTCCAATACAGGAGTGATACCTGCAATACCTTTATCCGATGTACTCGTTGCTGCTTTCACTGTAGCACCATAACCCAAAGAAAGCAATAATGCTGCGGCACAAAAGGATGCTTTAACAGCTATTCCCTTTATCATTTGATAAGTGACCTCCTTGTAATTTCACACGAATGTAACAATCCATTCATATTAAGCCGTCATTTGTTGCGTTTTTATTTTAAATGTTACAAATCTATTAAATATGCTGAGGTCATTATATCAAATCATTCTACTCATGTCAACTTAAATATGGCAAAAAAGACTGGTTTTTTTATCTATTTTCAGCAGTTCTTTTAATTATAAAGTATTTAAATACTTTTCTACCGCTGTAATAGAATTGGCTCCATCCGACGCAGCCGTAATGATTTGCCTTAATTCCTTTGTACGGATATCTCCTGCTGCAAAAACGCCCGGTATATTAGTGTCACAATTTTCACCGGCTATAATATAACCGTTGGAATCCATCTGGATTATATCTTTATATACTTCTGAACTGGGTGTATTGCCTACTGCAATAAAGATCCCGTCTACATCCAGCTCCATACTCTCTTCTGTTTTAAGATTTTTTATTGTTATTTGTTCTACCTGTTCCTTACCCTTAATTTCTTTGACAGCACTATCCCATATAATTTCAACATTTTCTAAAGACATCAATTTATTGATATAACTTCTTTCCGCCCTGAATTCATTTCTCCGGTGTATGACATAAACCTTTTTACATAATCTGGCCAAAAATATTGCATCTTCCACTGCAACATCCCCGCCGCCCACAATAGCGGTTATTTTATTTCTGAAGAAAGCACCATCACAGGTTGCACAATAGGATACACCCATTCCGGCCAGTTTTTCCTCACCCTCTACCATAAGCTTACGTGGATTGGCTCCTGTAGCAATAATCGATGTTTTGCCCCGGTAAACGGTACCGTCTTCCAAGGTTGCCGCTTTAATACCATCCTCTATCTTAAAGCTTATAACCTCGCCGGTGATAAAGTTCATGTCCAGACGGTCACAATGCTCCCTGAATTTTGTTGCTAATTCAAAACCGCTTATACCCGGAATTCCAGGATAGTTATCAACCTCATAAGTATTGATGATCTGACCTCCGCTGAGCGGTGCTTTTTCAATAATAATGGTATCGAGCTCCGCCCTTCCCGCATACAATGCAGCCGTCAGGCCGGCCGGACCGGAACCAATAATAATTACATCATAAATTTTATCCATACCCTATGTTCCTCCATTTTTTTATAAACTTTTTAATGTAGCGGTTACATTCTGAAAGGAAACCATTGATTTACAGAAAAGCGGATAATGGAATAAAACTCGCCTAAATTCTGGTTCGGTGTATCCTGTACATAAAATTCATTGACCAGCATAAGGGCTATACATATAATTATGCCGGCAATTAAACTAAATGTCCATAACCGCCTTTTCTTATAAGATGTTTCATAATCATTGTTTATGGATAGCCTGTTATCTACGTCCCAGGCTGAATTCCTATCCGTTTGGTTATACCCGTTTATTTGATTGTACCCTACCGTTTCCCTGTTCCAATTTCCGGTAAATATTCCTTTGATATATTCCCATCTGCCGGAATTTTTGGCAATTGTTTTATAAACAATAAATGCTAATACAGTAGCAATCAAAGCTGTTATTCCATAGCTTCGAATAATATATCCAAAATCCATGTTATCACTAATACCTGAATTTACAGCATTTATCAATTCGTCCGCATTAAATTTTTCTGAACCATAAAGTTCTTCCAGTATTTTAAATAATTTCGGATATAATGCCACAAGCAGTACCGATGTCCCATTGATAAAAAAGTGGGCAATCATGGTAGCGAGAATAGAATCGGCAGCTTCAATCAGAAGGGCAAATACAATTCCCATGGCAAACGCGTAGGAAAATTGATTAAAATTGCCATGTATAATTCCAAATAAAAAACCGCTCAGAAAGATTCCTTTTAATGGATTTACTTTACTGTATTCATTATAGAATATCCCCCTGTATACGGTTTCTTCTAATATACACGGTATCAGTGCAACCATTAAAAGGCTGATTAAAAAGCCATTGTTTGTAATAATATTATTCATAAAATCGGTTGTAGCATTTTCTACAAACAGCATGGATATGGCATTGATCAGATTCATAAGAGGTGAAATAAGATAGGAGAAAATTATAATTAAAATTATATTGGATACTTTAATCTTATGAAACCGGATTGCTTTGGCAATATTCAGCCTATGGATTATCAGGTACAACAAGGAGGGTATAACCAGGATAATCTGGGACATAAGAAGCACAAAAAAATAATTATCCGTATACGTTAAAATCCATGAATTGATAAAAGATCCTAATATGGATATTAGAACTGTTGCCAAAAATACTTTATTTACTGATTTTACTCTGTTCATTAACTTTTACACCTGCTTTTCTTTATCTTTTTTCTTAACCAATACATTTAACCAGCCTTCATCTCCCCGTTCATTTCTTACATCAGGGCTTTTCCACATTTCCAGTAATTCCAGTTCAGGAAATTTGCTTATCAGATCTTTCATTTCTTTTGATCTAAAATCATTAAAATACCGGCCATCCCGAAAGCCTGAAAACTCTCCATGTTTGAAGGACATATACAATACGCCGCCGGGTTTTAAACATTTAATTACTTTGCCAAAGATGTCTTTTATTTCATCCGGCGCAGTATGTAATAAAGATGCACATGCCCAAATCCCGTCAAATACCTCATAAAAATCCAGTTCAGAGAATTGCATCCAAAGAACGTTCTGTCCAATATGTATGGATGCAAGCTCACACAGCTCTTTTGAACCATCTATTGCAGTAACGTCAAAGCCTCTTTGAATAAAGTATAAGCTATCCCTTCCTGAGCCGCAGCCTAAATCTAATATTTCTCCGCCTTCCGGTAAATTACCGGTAAATTTATTTAAGGTTTCTCCCATATCCAATTCTACTGTACTTTCAAAGTATAAATTCGCGTACTTATTATAATAGTCTATTGAGTCCAACAAAAACCATCCTTTCAAATTTAATACAAATTCAGTTTTAAAAACCGGGATTATAAGCTATAATATTAATATTATAGCAAACAATATTTTAAATATCCAGTATATTACATGAGAATTTTATTTTAACAAGCCGTAATCCCAGCTCCCCAAGAAGCCCATGATACTGCCAAATAGAGTTTTCAATCAACGGACTTTTATAAATAAGCGATGGCTTCTATCTCAATCCGAACATCTTTCGGAAGTCTTGCCACCTCTACACAGGATCTTGCAGGACAATCTTTCGTGAAATACTGTGCATACACTTCATTCATTGCCGTAAAATCTTCCATGTCCTTAACAAATACAGTCGTTTTAATAACCTTGTCCATGCCGGTTCCGCAGGATTTAAGCAATCCCGATAAGCTTTTTAATACACGTTCGGCCTGTACCCTGATATCACCGGTAACGATTGTGCCGTCTTCCGGATTAATTGGAATAACACCGGATGTATAAACCATATTATTTATTTCAACAGCCTGTGAATAAGGTCCAATCGCTGCCGGTGCCTTTGTTGTACTAATTATTTTTTTCATATTTTTCCTGCCTCCGCATTTATTTTTTCATTAATAAGACAATTATATATCAAATGTACAAGGATTTCACTATTTTTCTGAAATAAACTTATATCATATTAAATAAAATAATGCTATAATAATTGGTAAATGAACTAAAGGAGCTATTCTATGTACAGTTTTAAGAGCCGTGTTCGATATAGTGAAGTGGACAAAGAGAAAAAAATGGATATGTACTCCATCATAAATTATTTTCAGGATTGCAGTACCTTCCAATCTGAAGATATTGGTATGGGACTGGCATATCTGGAAGAAAAGAAACGTGTCTGGTTAATGAATGCCTGGCAGATTATTGTAAGCCGTTTTCCTGTTTTAGGAGAAGAGATCACGGTCTCTACTTGGGCCTATGATTTTAACAGTATGTATGGGTACCGGAATTTTATGATAGAAGATTCCAATCATCAGATTGCGGCCGTAGCGAATTCCATTTGGATTTACATGGACACGGAAAGTTACCGCCCCATAAGGGTTACGGAAAATGATGTCCGCGGTTATAATCCGGAAAAAAAATATGAAATGGAATATGCACCCCGAAAAATTACAATTCCCAAAAATATGGTTGCCCTCGAAGGGTTCCCGGTAATACGTTCCAATATAGACACCAATAATCACGTAAATAACGGGCAGTATATAAAAATGGCAGAAGAATTCCTGCCAAGCGGTTACCGGATTAAACAAATGAGGGCCGAATATAAAATGTCAGCCATTTTAGGAGATGTTATCGTACCCTGGATGTATAATGAAAATAACACCTATATGGTGGTTCTTGCTAATACGGAAGGAAAACCTTTTACAATTATCGAATTTAAACAACAGGAGGAATTATGATAAAATTAGGCGAAGTACAAACTTTGGAAGTTTTAAAAACCACTGATTTCGGTATATACCTATGCGAAATAAACAAAGCTGCAGACCAGGAACAAAAGCCCTCTGTAAACAACTCCGACCGCCGGAGGCCGCCGGCAAATTCCGGCAAAAATGATGGTAATCAGATTCTGCTTCCGAAAAACCAGGTCCCAAATGGAACTGAAATAGGTGACCATATTGAAGTATTCGTATATAAAGATTCTGAGGACCGCCCAATTGCCACAACAACAATTCCCGAATTAACCATAGGAAAAACTGCACTTTTAAAAGTGAAAGAAGTAACTGCCATCGGGGCATTTCTGGAATGGGGTCTGGCTAAGGACCTGCTGCTGCCATTTAAAGAGCAGACTGCAAGAGTACATTCCGGCGAAGATGCCTTGATCGCGCTTTATATTGACAAAAGTGACCGTTTATGCGCAACCATGAAGGTTTATGATTATCTGGACTGTCATTCTCCTTATCATAAGGAGGACCGTGTAATAGGTACTGTATATGAAATCATCGACAGTTTCGGTGCATTTGTCGCAGTGGACAACCGTTACTGCGCACTGATACCTGCAAAGTAACTTTACCGTCCCCTAAAGGTAGGTGACAGTGTAGAGACAAGATTTATTCAAGTAAAAGAAAACGGTAAACTTGACTT
>JAATEU010000401.1 GCA_015655565.1 Clostridiales bacterium | reverse complement strand
TATGGCAACATTAATACTGCTATTATGAATAATGCCAGGATTTATTTTTACGTGACTGCTATTTCCTTTCCGTTTTTAGCGATTTACAATTCCTGTGCCGCTTTATTCCGTGTTATGGGTAATTCAAAGATTTCCATGATTGTATCTTTCATTATGAATATAATTAATATAATAGGCTGTGCGATTTTAGTACTGGTATTCCATATGGGGTTAATGGGTGTAGCAATACCCGCTTTATCCGCAAGAATTGCCGCTGCCCTGATAATGCTTATCTTAATCCGCAATAAGGATAATCCAATTCATATTAATAGTATATTGCATTTAGATTTTGATTTGCCCATGATAAAACGTATTTTATATATTGGAATTCCCAATGGGTTGGAGAACAGCATATTTCAAATTGGCAAGATTTTGGTTCAAGGCTTAACTAACAGTTTTGGTATGGTTGCCATTACGGCTAATGCAGTTGCAGGAAATATAGCCGGTTTAGAAACGATTCCGGGTTCTGCCATCGGACTTTCCATGATAACTGTCGTAGGACAGTGTGTAGGTGCCGGAGATTATAAACAGGCAAAGAAATATACGATTAAATTACTTAAATTAGCTTATATTGTTATGTTTTTCCTGAATGTGGGAATTATTTTATTGAGAAATCCGATTGTCAGCATTTATCATTTGTCGGAAGAAACTTCTTCTCTTACCATTCTATTGATTATTTATCACAGCATATGCTGCTGTACGATTTGGCCGGCTGCATTTTCATTGCCTAATGCCCTCCGGGCTGCGAATGATGTTAAGTTTACGATGCTCGCTTCCATTGTTTCCATGTGGGTCTGGAGAATTGGGTTTAGCTTTATACTGGCAAATTTTTTGAAACTTGGAGTTTTCGGAGTATGGATAGCCATGACAATTGATTGGCTGTTCCGTGCAATTTGTTTTGTTACAAGATTTATTAGGGGTAAATGGAAACTGCATACCTTGATTCATTAACGTTTTACATAAGAAGGAGCTGCCCGCAAATAACTTAATTTACTTTATTAAAAGGATTCATTGGGACCTCTTTTCCGGGGCATTTTTAATTTGGCGGAAGCGGTTTTATACCCCATATTTGTTAGATTATGCTTCCCTTAATTTTATTAATACAATATTTTTAGTATAACCTGTTTTTCCTTTAGGGACAAATCGTTTATTGTTTTTATTTTATGACAGTTTTAAATTTGTATTCATGAGAGTAAAAGATTAAAGTGCTCCGGTTTCTGCGGATATTCAATAAAGTGCCAGTAAAGATTTTCATGTAATCGGAACATTCGGCTATTTGCATAAAAGTTTGGCGAAAATACCGGTTTAAATATATACATATATGGTAAATATATTAAAAAAAGAGATAAGCAACGTCATATGTCCAAAATTATATGCAAATAAAGCTTGTAAAAATATAAAATGTATATTGACAATAAATAAAAAACATGCTATATTACATTTTGTAAATGAATAAGGATGATTGCAGAAGTTCTGCAGTACAAGGAGTGTTACTGGAAACAGGCAGGCCTTATACAGATTTAAACGTACGGTTAAATCTGTGTAGGGGTTTTTTTATTTTAAAAGCAGGTGATAAGTTGAAGATAAAACAAATTTTAAATAATAATGCCGCTTTGGTCAGCAAAGGAACAAATGAGCTCGTAGTTCTTGCTAAGGGTGTTGGATTTAAATATAAAATTGGCCAGCAGCTGAATGAGTCTGAAGTGCAAAAGGTTTTTGTGTTGGACACTCATGATATGATGGAACATTTTAGTTATCTTTTAAACAAAACGGATATATCTCATATAGAAATGGTTTTACGAATTGTAAATTATGCAAAAGAAACTTATCAGCTTAAAATGAGCGATTATATCTACTTAACATTAATAGACCATATCGAATATACTCTAAAACGCTATAAAGAAGGAGTTATATTTCATAGTCCGTTAAAATGGGAAGTAAAGAGATTCTATAAAAAGGAATATGAAATTGGATTAAAAGCGTTAGAAATCATTAATGAAGAAACACATATTAATATGAATGAAGAAGAAGCAATATCTCTTGCTTTACATTTCATTAATATTCAAACAGAGCAAAAAGATATTGGTTTAACAGCAGAGATAACGGCTATAGTTCAGGATGTTGTTCAAATTGTACAGTATGAATATAATAAAGTTTTTGATGAAACTTCGTTTACTTACACCAGGTTCTTAACTCATTTACATTATTTTGCGCAAAAAATAGTACTGAAGGATCCCTCAAACGATGAAAATAAGACTGAGGAAAATAATGACTTGTACCAGGAGATTAAAAAGCTCTATCCAAAGGCCCATCAGTGCGTTCAAAAAATAAAATTATATATTTATAATACATTTCATTCAATCATAAAAGACAATGAAGAATTGTATCTTATGATACATATTCAACAGTTAACCCAGAGAAGCAAATAAGGAGAGTTCGTTATGAATTATAAAATTCTGGCTGAAAATATTTTAAAAGAAGTTGGCGGAAAAGGAAATGTACAGGGATTAATTCATTGTGCAACCAGATTAAGATTTACTTTAAAAGAGGAACAAAAGGTTAATAGTGATGCGGTTAAAAACATAAATGGGGTATCAGGTTTAGTAAAAGGAAATGGTCAATTTCAAATTATTATTGGACCGGATGTAGCAAGTGTGTATAAAGAACTTATGACTATGGGAATCTCGGATAATGGTGGCGCAGAAGAGAATAATTCTAAAAATTTTTTAGGTAAAGCAATGGACTTTATAGCAGGCTGTTTTACTCCGATTTTGGCAGTTATTACGGCAGGCGGTATGTTACAGGTATTGCTGTCTATTTTGTCAATGTGCGGCGTTTTATCAGAAACCTCGGATACTTATCTGGTTTTATATCAGGTATCCCAGGCAGCATTTTTCTTTATACCAATCTACTTAGGCAACTCAGTTGCTAAAAAATTGAATATGGATCCCTTTTTGGGAATGTTATTAGGCGGTGTGATTGTTTTGCCGGGAATGACAGGACTTATTGCGCAGGAAGGCGGCATTACTCTTTTTGGAATTGGAATTCGTTCGGTTACCTATAGTGCTTCGGTAGTTCCGATTTTACTGGGTGTATGGTTTATGTCGTATGTTTATAAATTTGTAGATAAAATTGTGCCGAAAAGTTTGAAATTTATCTTACGGTCTTTGCTTACTTTATTAATTACGGCTCCGGTTGTTTTACTGGTTTTAGGCCCTATCGGAACATTTATTGGTGACTATGTGGCATTATTCCTGGAATTCTTAATGAATAACTTTGGACCGCTGGCACTTATGTTTATGGGAGCATTTGCCCAATTATTGGTAATGGCAGGTATGCATTATTGTTTATCACCTATCTTACTTGCTATATATGCAGCAAATGGTTACGATACCTTGATTGTTCCCGGTATGCTTATGGGTCTTATTGCAGAGGCCGGAGTCTGTGTTGCCGTTGCATTAAAAACGAAAGACCAGGATATGAAACAAATTAGTATTTCATCTGCTATTACATCGGTAATGGGTATTTCTGAGCCGGCTTTATATGGTGTTACCTTAAAATATAAAAAACCTTTAATTGCAGTAATTGCCGGCGGTGCTGCCGGCGGTCTTTATGCAGGCCTTACCCATGTGAAAGCCTATGCTTTAGTCGCATCCATTGCATCGGTACCAACCTCCCTGGTAACGGTATCAAACTTTGTTAATACAATTATTGCAATCGTAATTACGTTTGTTGTTTCCTTTGGTATTACATTTTTCATGAAACTTGAAGACAAAAAAGATACGAAAAAACCTGAGAAAGATACACGGGCTAAGTCAATTGATATGAAAACGGAGGAATTTTTCAGCCCGGTCAGCGGTAAAACTGTTCCGTTAACGGATGTAAAAGATAATGCATTTTCCTCTTTTGCACTTGGAAAAGGAATTGCAATTATTCCGGATTCCGATGATATTGTGGCGCCTGGGGATATGAAAGTTTCAGCGATATTTCCCACTAAGCATGCAATTGGATTAACGACGGAACATAAAGTGGAACTTTTAATTCATATTGGAATTGATACGGTTAATTTAAATGGAGAGGGTTTTGAATGTCACGTATCACAAAATCAACTTGTTAAAAAAGGTGAAAAATTAATTACTTTTAACAAAAAAAATATAATTGAGAATAACTTTGATCCGACTGTAATAGTTGTTGTTACAAATACAAATGATTTTCTTGATGTAATACCAACTTCTAAAGGTGAGGTTACCAAAGAGGACACTTTAATAACGGTCCTGATTGGAGGAAATGATAATGTTTCCAGGTAATTTCTTTTGGGGCGGAGCCACAGCTGCCAATCAATTTGAAGGTGGATGGAAGCTTGGGGGAAAAGGGGCTGCCTGCGCTGATTATTTAAGCAGCGGGTCTTATGCCGAAACAAGAAAAATTACCCACACGATTCGTGAAGATTTAAAATATCCCAGCCATGAAGCGGCAGACTTTTACCATCACTATAAAGAAGATATCAAATTACTCGCAGAAGCCGGCTTTAAGATGTTCCGGCTTTCGATTAACTGGACAAGAATTTTTCCTACAGGAATGGAGGATGCCCCAAACGAAGAAGGATTGCAATTTTATGACTATGTATTTGATGAATTGATTAAGAATAAGATACAACCTCTAGTAACGATCAATCATTTTGATATTCCAATAGCACTTTGTGAAAAATATAATGGTTGGGAAAGCAGAGAGTTAATTGATTTATTTTATAAACATTGCAAAACCATATTTACACGGTATAAGGATAAGGTAAAATATTGGCTGACTTTTAATGAAATAAATACTGCATTACTGGAGCTTGGAAGCTATCTTAGTTTGGGTTTAAGAAATGAGGAAGAGGAAGAATTTTTAAAGCAAACAGATAATCCGGAGCTTAGGTTTCAAGCACTGCATCATCAGTTTGTTGCAAGTGCAAAAGCAGTAAAATTAGCGCATGAAATCAATCCTGATTTTAAGATGGGATGTATGATATCCTATATGCCCAGATATCCAAGAACTTGTAATCCGGAGGATGTCCTTGCGGCCAAGCAGGAAGAAAATATGAAAGTACATTTTTGCGGTGATGTGCAGGTAAAAGGTTACTATCCTTATTATGCACTGAGTTATATGAAAAAGAATGAAATTAATATTAAAATTCTTCCCGGTGATAATGAAATATTAAAACAGGGAACAGTTGACTTTTATTCCTTTAGTTATTATTTGTCACTTTGTATATCTGCAGATCCTCAATACGCTGGTACGGGTAAATGCTATGTTGGCGGTGCTGAAAACCCATATTTAAAAGCAACGGATTGGGGGATGCAGATTGATCCGGCAGGACTTAGGATTACTTTAAATGATTTGTATGCCAGATATAATATTCCCCTGCTTGTTGTTGAAAACGGGTACGGTGCTTATGATAAAATCGAAAAGGATGGTTCCATAAAGGATTCTTACCGTATTGATTATCTAAAGAGACATATCTTAGAAATGGAAAAATCCATTGAAGACGGTGTCGACTTAATCGGATACACCATTTGGGGATGCATCGATCTTGTCAGTGCTTCAACCGGTGAAATGGCAAAACGTTATGGAATTATTTATGTAAATAAATATGATGATGGCACAGGAGACTTTAAGCGTATAAAAAAGAAATCATTTGATTGGTACAAAGGTGTTATAGCTTCAAATGGAAGAAATTTAGAATAGAAGATAAACAGAAATTGGATATGCAATATTAGCATATCCAATTTCTGTTTATGAAAGGGATTAGGATGGCAGGTTTTTCTGAATCTCTAAAAGGGAAAGGAATTTGCGTTATATGTAATATGAGTACTCTTTAAAACATAAAATTATATTACAGTTTGTATGTGAGGGTATTCATGATTAAAAAGGTTAAAATCAAACATGGAGTGATATGTGAGCTTATTTTGTTGATTGTGTTAGTTTCCTGCCTTATTTATAAAAACTATATGGAAGGCTCCATAAATGCGTTTTTATCTAATTCCGAGACGGATTATATAAAATGGGTGGACTTTGATATTTCTTCTTCTGCAATGGGAAAAGCCTATGAATATGATGTTGAATCCCAGACACAGGAGGTTAAGCTGAATTGGATTGAGCTTCTTGCCTATTTAGGAACCAGATACGGAGGAGATTTTTCCAGGTATAAGGAAAAAGACCTGAATGAATTAGTGAGGAAGCTTCAGAATAAGGAAGAGAATATTGGCACACTTACGTAAAAAATGAAATACTACAATTATTATTATGAAGCTTATTCTGCCGTTCTTGGCGGGTTTGTCGGCGATTATGATATACAGGTTGCCGGTGAAGAAAACCCGGAAGAAAAGGTGTGGGTTAAAAAATACGGCCTGAAGGCTTTTTTACCCATAGCAAAATTTTTCCCTTATAGTGATTATGATGATTTTGGAGTATCCAGAAGCTACGGATATAGAAGGAGGCATTTGGGCCATGATATGATGGGACAGGTGGGAACTCCTGTTATTGCAGTAGAATCCGGGTATGTGGAAGCCTTAGGTTGGAACCAGTATGGGGGCTGGCGCATTGGAATAAGAAGCTTTGACGGCAAACGGTACTATTACTATGCGCACCTGAGAAAGAATTTCCCTTATAATAAGTCCCTGGCGGCAGGTAGCGTAGTGCAGGCCGGAGATGTAATCGGGTATCTTGGCAGAACCGGTTATAGTGCCAATGAAAATGTCAATAATATTGATACCCCGCATTTACACTTTGGAATGCAGCTGATTTTTGATGAATCCCAGAAAGAAGGAGTAAATGAAATCTGGATTGACTGTTATGATATTATAAAGTTTTTGTACCGGAACCGGTCCGAAACTGTTAAAAATACGGAAACGAAAGAATGGTACCGGATTTATGAAATGAAGGATCCGGCAGTTGATCTCTATTTGCAAAATAAAGATCAAAATTTCAATAACAATATAAAACATAATACGGATGAAACTCCGGAGGATAACGGGGAAAGCGGCGGGGAAAATAATGAGGAAAACATGAATTAAGCAGGTTGGAGAATAGAAGTATTTTTTATAACCATAATAATACATATCTTTTAAAAGATACAAAATGTTATATATTACAATGTAACGTTTTGTATTTTTTTAACGTCTATTTTAGTGTAAGACTTTTAAATTCATCGGGATGGGAGGAATAAAATGGGAAAAAAAGAAACTGCAGTTAGTCATTTAGGGACCAGTCAGAAGGAACATAGATTAAACCAGGAGACGCTAACAGAAGAGGAAATTTGTTCCGGTACCTGGAAGGAGGTATACCTGTTTATCTATTACAAAGTCGGGAACAGGGAAGAAGCTGAAGATATAACACAGGAAACTTATGCCAGGGCTCTGGATTTTCTCCAAAGGGAATCTGTAATAATTGATAATTACAGCAATTTTTTAAAAACAGTGGCAATCAATATTTTGAGGGATCAATGGCGGCAGAAACAACATAGAGGTACCCAGCTGGATATTGATGAAGTAAATACGGAAGAATTACTTGATGATATCACTATTGTACAAAATACAGGCGAAGCAGCCATCGCAGAAATTACAGGTGCCGCCGCCCCGGCAGGCCGTGTTTATTTAAAACGCTTAATAAGACAGGATTCAACCGGTATATGGACGGTGGCTGGGTATGATTCCATAATGAAATAGCGATTGATTCCTTATAAAACAAGACCGGATAATCAAGGATTAATGATTGAATTAAATGGTGGATTAATGATTGAATTAATTTGCTATAAACTTAAATTTATTCAGTTATATTTGAGACAGATTTGATATTTTAAAGATTAATATTACAAGTAAAGGAGCGTGTATCATTTTTGGCACTCATTTTTATGTGGTATCCTGTTAAAATATCAAATCTTTCTATATTATAATAGCGATGAAAATATAATAGCGATACAAATATAATAGCAATAAAAATATAACAGTAATATAAATATAACAGTCATATAATAGTAGGATAACAAGTTAAAGGATTGTCATTAAGTATTATCAGAGCTCCATCTCAGGGATTAGGCTTCTCATCGCAAGGATAGTTTTATCGATTAATTCTGTTAGTTCCCATCCCAGCAAGTCGCCTCCCTTATTAATAACTTCCCTGGAGAAGCCTGCTGCAAAATTAGTTGTTTTATACTTTTTCATTACAGATTTTACTTCCAGGTCAGATACGCTTTTTGATGGACGCATAATTGCGACAGCGCCGATTAACCCGGTTAATTCATCCACCGCATACAGAACCTTCTCCATAAATAATTCCGGCTTAATGTCTACCGTAATACCGTAGCCGTGACTGGCGGCAGCCCGGATAATGCCTTCTTCCAGATTTAATTCTTTCATTAATTCCTGGCCCTTAATACAATGTTCTTCCGGGTATAGCTCAAAATCCAAATCATGGAGCATACCAACTACCTTCCAGTAATCTACCCGTTCCGGATCATACTCTTTAGCAAAATAACCCATGACACCGGATACGATTCTTCCGTGCTTTCGATGAAATTCATCCTGATTGTATTTTTTTAATAATTCATATGCTTCTTCAACAGATGGAATATAACTCATATTTCTCCTCCTTGCTTAACTTTTGCTCTTTGAGTAAAACTTATATTTTGTTCCATATCATATATCCTTTTGAGCAGAATGTCAACCATAAGGATACTGCATACCACGGCGAACCCATGAAGATTTTACAAAAGTTTCCGGCAGTTTATTGGTGTAGTCATCCGGGTTTTCAGTGGAAGGGTTTCTCGACACTCAAACTACGAATGAATAATTATAAGTGATTTAATAAAAGGTATTGACAT
>JAATEU010000103.1 GCA_015655565.1 Clostridiales bacterium | reverse complement strand
TTTAAAAAAAAGAACCAAAACCAGTCCTTTTTTCTTTATTTTATATAGTCTATATGATATAATGGGACTAGTTTCAGTCCATATAAAATGTTTTGAAGGGAGATTAAACTTATGGATGTACATATTGATGACTTGAGTATATCTTATACAACAAAAAAGACCCTGCTTTATTTAGGTTTCATTAACGCTTCCGAATTATCAGGGCATGATTATTTTTCATTGTTAAAATTGTACCCAGATTGCCAGACTATAAGCAAAATTGTAGAAGAGCTAACCCCTCTCGGATATTTAATACGTCAAGACAGTGAATTATCTATTTATAACGTTCCAATGTCAAAAAGATTACAAAACACTCTCAAAAGAAATCATATCCTTTATTTATCACAATTATCAACATACCCAGAAGAAACTATTTTGCAATTCCGAAATCTGGGTTCGGTAACCATGACTGAACTGAAGAGCATTTGCAAAGAGCATAAAATACATATCCGTACACTTGCTGAGATAAAAGGAAATCTTGGAAAATATAAGTTTTCTTCCGAACTTTATTATCATTTTTTTAATTACAATATAACTACAATAAGTGAATTTAAACGTAAAACATCTCACGACTTATATAACATATGCAATAGAGATTATCTCCTTACCATGAAAACGTATTACCTATTAAAGCAAAATAACATAGAGCTTAAAAATCAAAATGTTCTTTACCTATTTGAAATATTACCATATAAAAAGGCACGTATTTTATGGGAAGAACTTCATATCAAAATTATTGAAGAATTATATGGCCTTTCCAAGGAGAAACTCCTACATGTACGCAACATTACCCCTAATGTAATGTTAGATTACAAAAAATTGCCAAAGGAACAGCAACTATCTTCTGGAACTTTCGAGCAAAGACAATCTAATTTTAAGTACTCATATCCGTAACTTTATTTATATGACAAATAAAAAACGACAATATTACAAATTCACACTTGACTGTAATATTGTCGTTTTTAATAGCTTGCTATTTCAGTAGCTCTTCATATGAAGTATTCAAAGCCTTTTTTATTGCCCGTAATTGAGCTGCCCGTATATGCTGTATCCCTCTTTCGATTTTTACAAGTGCCTCTCTTGTGATTTCAATGTTTTCCAATTGCAGCAAAGTAACCAATTCTGTTTGTCCAATTCCTTTTTCTTTTCTGATACGCCTAATATTATAACCTATACATATTCCATTTTGTTTTATTTTTTGCTCCATTCAATCACCACGCTCACGAACCCATTTGGGTCCTTTTTTATTTATTGTATTAGTCAATTGCGATTTAATGGGACTAGTTCTAGTTCATAATTAATAAATTTCGCAATAAAAGAAGCCCATTTAAAATGATTCAAATAGGCCCCTCACATTGTATCTATTAGCAAGTAATAAATATTTTATATTTTCAAATCCATATTCTTTCGGATAGATATTACTATTTTCATAATCTACCATATTTATTTCATAAGTAATTGATTGCATTTACAATGCTTAATATACATCTCATATATCGCATGTTCTATTGACTTAGTATTTTCATTTACAAAAACTGCTTATTTGGCTTTACACGTTTAAATATTGGGAAAACTATTAAATAAAAAAATTACGTAAGGCTACTTTACAGGCTAATTACCACTTGGTCGTCCAATGCATTAACTAAGATATTATCTAGAAGACTGACTGCGGAAAGACCTCTGAAAAATATTTTAAAATTTATTAGTTACCTAATTTATACTTATATGAACTTGCCAAATATCTTATATGCTTTATCAAACGAATGACATCATACAATATTGCAATAAGAATCGCAGCCATAAATACATATCCTTCCGCTTCATCCGGCAAAAAACTTAATCCAGCCATTAAGATTGCTATCAATATCAACCCTGCTATGATCGCCGCAATAATAGAACGACACTTCTGCAAACACACATGCATGACACTGCAAAGAAAAAAGATAATACAAAATGTAAGTAATACGCCTTCCACTTTTCCAATAGTTCCATTTCCTGCGGTATAAAAGTTATTCTTTACTGCCAAGTAGGTTAATCCAATCGCACAAATAAATTTAATGATGATTTTAAATATTTCTTTCGCAAGATAATCATTTATCATTTTCTTTACATTCATATACCCTACCCTTATTTTCCTTTCTAATATTATCTTTTCACAATACTATTTTCTGTGATTATATCATATAAGATTTTTGTCATCAATATCTTACATTAATATTAACGATCATTATCTGTGCCAACACTGTGCAAAATTTCTGTAAGAAGACAAACCAAAGCGATTCTTTTCAAAAGTCCTTTGTAGTCCCTATGCACTAAGCCAAAATCCGGTGTCCCTCACTCTTACCAATAGTTCAGAACCAGTTACTACGATAAAAGCAGAACACTTAGGCGATATAGATGTCAGTAAATTTTCTTTTGTATTTAACAAATACCTGAAGAATTTAGAAAACATAAAGGATGAGATACAAAAACCGAATCATTTCAGTTATCGTATCTCATCAGCTTATCAAAATATAATAATCGAGCTCTCTATCCTATAGAATATTTAATTCAATACTTACCTGCCCCTTCTTTCTTTCACCGAGGCAACTGTTAATGCAGCCTCTTGTACCACTGGAAGATTATCGACATTGTTTCTTTCATTCTCTACATGCTCCACCATTTTTTCTTTTCTTTTGTTAAGTCCTGCATTCATAGACAAATAATCTAGTTTCTCAATGGAGGCATTCAAATGAAGTTCCATACCGGAAAGCAGCCTTTTTTTTAACTGCCATGGTTTTTTTACTGCTTCTGTCTTAGAAAACCGCTTCTCTTTGGTTTCATAACCTATCAATTCCTTATCCGCAAAGTTACGAATTGCATTTGTTGCCTGTCTTAGCGATTCCCTCAAGCCATTCCCAAAAGCATCTATTTTATCAATGGTCTGATTCACATCATTCAGGGATTCCCGGACATTTTGTCGAACATGTTCCAGTTTATCCTTGATACCGAAAAACTCTACCGTCTTATAGAGAGCACTTTTTCCTTTCTGTTTTACCTCCACTATGATTTCCTGTGCCTTTGCCTTAACCTCTGTTTTGATTTCAAACAGCTTTTGTTTCATGGAATGACAACAATTATCTAGTTTATCTGTCGCTTCAGACAAAGCCTTTTTTAATGATTTTCCATCTTGCTTCTCCTGCATTTCATGAAGCTGTTTCTTTACATAAATAAGCTCATCTATGACTGCATCCAATTTCTTTTCAACACCATCAATGTACGCTGCCATTTCAAAGATATCGTTTGCAGTATCCTTTCTCTGATTCTTCTTCAGGAGTGCAATTAGCTCCAGAATTACCTTATCCTTTGTCAATTCATTACCTATTATCTGCTCCATAACACTTACCCTCCTTTTTAGAGCCGGACTTTTTGCCCGGCTCCCATGTTTAACATGACTTAACGAAACGGTACTTCCCTCTCAACCGATCTGCGCTCCATACGTGCCTGACTTTGCGCCAACAGCTGCCCCTTATCTTCTGCCAGTTCCTTTTCCTGTTTGTAACAGTCAAGAATGGCATCGTACAGCTTCTCACGAAACTCCTTTGTTACCGGGAAGCAAATATCCTGATACACAGGCTTTCCATCTTTGCCGTTTTGTTTTACTTTGTGGGAAGGCATTGCCACAAACTCCTTTTCCTTTCCTTTTAAGACGCTGACATTTCCTACTACAAAGCTATCCTCAAAATAAATACGGGCAAGCCCCAAAATATTGCTGCCCTCACGTTCATACGGTGTTACCTTGACACTAAACTCCGGTTCTTCAGCTCCCTGTAATTCCCTTGTCACTTCTGTTCTGCCTGTCTCATCCATCTCATCATAAAGTTCTAAGATATTGTTGTATAATTCCTCTCTGAAATCCTTTGTGATGGGGTTGCAGATGTCCTTATATACCGCTTCGTTTTGCTCCGTTCTTTCATTGCTTCTAAAACGTGGCATGGACACAAAGGTATTTCCTTCACTATTTTGGAGCACAGCGATATTGGTAATCTTAAAACTTTCCCCAAAGGTCAGGGTGGCAAATGCCTTAACACTTTTCTCCGGGTTGTTCACTGCGTTTAACTTGATTGCATATTCCATAAATTCCTCTCTTTCCGCCTGTTTTACAGGCACTAAATATTGATTAAAAAGTATCTATCTGAAATGCCATTTGGCATTCTCATTCCTTCAGATGCAGCCCTACACTTTGGGTTTACAAATATAACATGGCATCTGTTCCAGTCGATCTATCTCTATTTTTCCATGAAGCCAGTTGGCAAGAGTAACAAGAAAGCCATCCTGTTCATAATAAATCCAATCTTCCTGCCCCTCTTCCTTAAGGACGGTTACGGAAAAATCCGGCAGATACGCACGCTCTGTTTCGTCATAGTTGCAAAAAAACCCCTCATGCAGATGCAATCCCAGTTCCGGGATATGCACCCACCATCCGCTTATAACAATCTGGTAATCATCCTCACTTTCCATAATGTCATCCGGCACATCATCCAGATCAAGCTCTGAAAGAATTTCTTCCACGTCACCCAGTCTGTATTTCTGCTCCATAAAGTACCTCTTCCTTGCTTCCTTTCACAACACATTTTTTCCATTCTACCTTCCATGGCATGACTTTTTTACAGAAATCCTTTTTCATCTTCCCTCTCTTTCAGGCTGACCTGTCAGGTAAATAATTTTTTTCTCTGCCACTCTGTTATCTCCCTTGTCCTCCTTTTCGCTTAAATCCACATCCGTCACTTTTCCGTTTTCAAGGTCAAGCTGTACATTTAATTCATTTAATCGGGTAGTCTTCTCTGCCAGCTCTGCTTCCTTATCAAACGGTTTTTCATACTCCGCTTTGGACTGTTCCATATCTCTTTGGTACTGTTCCATTCGTTTTTCCAAAAATTCCACATTTTCTTCCATACTGCTAAAGAGATGCTCCAGTTTCACCATATTTCCCACTGGGCTATTGGACAGCTCCGCCTTATAATCAGTTTTTCCACGCAATACCATGTAGTTGACACCGATATGGTTTTTTTCTACCAGCAGTTCAAAGCCCTTAAAGGTTCCAATCAGGGTAGTTTCTCCGTTTTTACACTTACTGATGGCTTCTAACATGACAGTTCCACCGTCTACACGCTCTGTAAAGACCGCCCTTCCTACTGTGATGGCAAATTCCGGCTGTGAAAGCAGTGCCTTCTCTGCCGCTTTTCTATCATCCTTTACGCAGGATAACTTTTCCCCTGCCGCCTTGATTAGCTTTGGATAGCGGATCATGTAATTATCTTGTAGGCTGTAACGTTGGCTGTCATAGGAGTTCTTTAGAACCTTTAACCTCTGGACATCATTTTCTAGTTGCATTTTTTCTTTAATCAATGGATTTCCGGTAGCAACTGCCTTGATTTCTGCATAGGATAACGTTGCTTCATCAATATCCTCACAGGTACGGGATACCGACTTGCTTGTCATGATCTGACTTATGAAACGCTGCTTATTTTCCACCAGACTCCAGCTATAAGCATCAAAGGTTCCTTTCGTTACATAACGGTAAACTGCCAAAGCTTCATTCTCATTTCCCTGCCGGATACCTCTTCCTTCTCTCTGTTCAATACTGGAAGGCTTCCACGGGCAGTCAATATGGTGCATGGCTACAAGGTGCGTCTGCACATTTACTCCTGTACCGCATTTATCCGTGGAGCCTATGAGGATTTTTTTCTTTCCGGTTCTCATATCCTTAAATAAGGCATCCCTTTGTGCATCG
>JAATEU010000230.1 GCA_015655565.1 Clostridiales bacterium | reverse complement strand
TATTCATTTGCTTCCAACTTATTCTTATGTTGATGTCATTCAGCTAAAAGCTTAATACAGTTTTTATTTGAAATCTTAATGATCTGCTCTACTGTAATACCTGATTTTTTCATGTTTGGCACAAAAGTTGTCAGTATATAATCAAGACCTACTGCATTTTCATCATACGTCTTAAAACGGGCTCTTGTTGTATCCAAAGAAAACATCAATTGATTTTCATAGCCCTCAGACATTAATTCTTTAATAATCTGAATTTCATGTTCATCACTATGATATTTAAATCTGCCAATTGTATCAAACTCCAAATAAACCCCTGCACTTAAAATTTTTTTCAGAATTTTGATATCTTTGCATGCACGAGCCAAATGACAGAACATAAGATTTCCAGGCTTCATCCCCTTTTCTTTAAGAAATTCCAAAAGTAAGACCGGATCAGCGTTTTGTTCAATATGAACCATAATAAAACGGTTGGCCTTTAAGGCTGCACCAACAGCTGCCGAAAACAGTTTTATATACATTGGAGACAGCCCCTCTACGTCCAGGGCAGTTTTAATAAAGCCTGCCCTTGCACTGCATTGATGCACCGGAAGTCCGTTGTCGGCATCCGTATACATTCCCTTTGTTAATTCACTGACAAAAAAAGATTCTAATTTTTCCTGTGGTTCTGAAAAAATCCAATGATTATCCGGATAAAAAATCAGCTTATGGAAGCCTGTTGATGCAATAATATGTACTCCTGATTTTCGAGATATATATACCAGTTCTTCCGTCATTCTATTGCAGCCCCCAGGCTGTGCTTCCAATATTGTATTGCCCCCGGCATGGTGATAATGTTTTACTTCCTTCAAACTTTTCTCCAAATCATCCAGGCACAATACAGGATTCACTTCAAAGGACTTTCCTTTACTGAGCATAATATGTTCGTGGCATTGGCAAAATCCCAAATCTTCTTTTTTTATAGTTCCGAGTACCGTAACTATTTCTTTCATATTTTTCTCCATTGCATATCACATCTGCTTGCAGATGTGATACTGCCGGTGTGAAAGCGCTCTTCTTTCACACTTCCGCCTCTTTCCAGCGAGGACTATCTATTATAGCAGCTTTTCCATCCTTTTCTACAACTATTTTATGATAGCCCTTCGTTTCAATTGTCCCATAATCATGTCCTGCATCAGCTGCAAAAGTAAAGAAAAGGATTAATGGCTTATCTCCAATATTTACCGCCCTATGCGAATAACCGCGAGGTACATAAACCACCTGTCCTTTTGCCATTGGCATTTCAACGGTATCTCCTTTTAAGTTTTCCATTACCATATACCCTTCACCATCCAATATATAATACACTTCAGCCGTATCAATCTTTGTGTGAAAATGTCCCTTTGTCATATAGTATTCATTTCCTGCTTTGCCAGGATAGAGAATGGTTGTACCAAATGCTAAATCTCCGGCACGTTCCGGACACCCTAATTCATAGAATTCATAAATGACCGGATCTTCTTTTTCTAAAATTTTATCCGTGTGTTTTTCATCATAGAACATACCTTTCATCTGTGAGAGCCTTCTTTGAGTTGTTTTCGCTGTTTTTGAAACTCCTGTAGTTGTATCAAAATCCACCAAAAAACCGCTATCCCAATTGAAATTATTCATTTTATTTACCTCTTTTTATTTTAATTTTGCCAGCTCGCTTAACTCATCCAATATCTTTCCTTGTATTTCAATATGGAATACTTCAGAAATCACTTGAGTCCATCCATGAATAAAATATATCCATCCGTCCTCAACGTGAAGATTCTTAGCTTTCATCTGAGCTTCCGCCTGACGTTTAAATAATAAATCTCCTCTGTAATTAATTTCCCATACCAGGCTATTTAGCGGAAATTCACATTCATTAGTAAGAGGCGAGCCAGGTCCGTCCTTTCCCAAGCCGGTTGCATTCACTATTAAGGAATAAGGCTTTAATCCTGCCAGTGTCTTATCATTGTCAGCCGGTGTCGGATTATGTACAAACTCAAACTTAATTTTTGGGGTTATTCCTTCCAAAATTTTTCTTGCCGATTCCAACCGCGGAAGACTTCTGTTTGTAATAATTATCTTTCCAGGTACATGATCGCCAAATTTTTCCTGTGCAAAATAGATAGACATTGCAAGCGAACTTCCGCCTGCACCCATCAAAAGAACATCGCCGTTATAATCGGTCCAATAATTTTCAGGAACAAAGTTCTCCAGGGCCAGTCCGCTTGAAATAGGATCTTTTGCATGTGCACAAAGCTTCCCGCCTTTCTTTGAAATTGAAGAAACCTCTCTCAGTTTTTCTGCATACGGATCAATATATTCAAACATATCTTTGCATGTATTATATAAATCAATCTTGTGCGTAGTAACCAAAGCTCCATAAGACAGGGTATCATTTTTAATGAATTCTACTGCCTCACGATATACTTCTGCTGAAGAATGAGGAAGAAAGTCAATACCTTTAATTACTGTATCCTTAAGTCCTAATGCTTTTGCCCATTTTGGAAATACTTTCATTATTGACGACTCTCCTGTTGTTACACCTATAAAATAGATAGTAGGCTGTATTGCTTTTTTATAAACATTTTCCATATAGTACGATTCCCCTTTTTATATTTTTCTGTTATTATCATGCTCCATTCGCCTGTCAAAACGAATGAAGTACTATACTGCCGTATAGCATCCATCAACTATCAGATCCGTACCGGATGTAAAGGAAGCAGAATCCGAAAGAAGATATATTACTGCTCCAGCCAGCTCTTCTGGCTGTCCATATCTTCCATATGGAGTGATATCCATCCATTTTTCCTGCCAGTCTTTTCTCATAGTTCCTGTTAATTCCGTATAAATATATCCGGGGCTGATGCAATTTACACGAATTCCGTCTTTTACATATTCAACTGCCAAAGATTTTGTAAGCTGAATAACGCCTGCTTTTGATGCATTATAAGATGCCTGTTCCTGGGGCCGGTTAACAATATGTCCTGACATGGAAGCCGTATTGCATATTGCTCCTTTTCTATGGTTCTTTACAAGATATCTTGCAAATTCAACAGCCATAAAATAGATACCGTTCAGATTAACATTAATTACCTTCAGCCATTCTTCAGGAGTTACATCATGTGCCGATTTATGTACGGCTATACCGGCATTGTTAAACAAAAGATCCAAAGTGCCCATCTCTTCCCCTGCCTTTGCTATAGCAGCAGCAATCTGATCCGGCTTGGTAACGTCCACAGTAAGTGCCATGGTTTTTTTACCTGTTTTTTCTCCTATCTCCTTTGCTGCCGCTTCAGCCTTTTCTTTCTGTAAATCAAAAATTACTATGTCGGCACCTACTTCTGCCATACATGCTGCAACACATTTGCCGATTCCCTGTGCTCCCCCTGTAACAATTGCCACCTTACCCTGCAAAGAAAATAATTTTTCCAATGTTGTCATATCATTTACTCCTTTTGTTAATTTATATATTAGCTGCAACTTAAACCGCAGTAAAATATTTTTAAAATACGATAATACCTTTTTTCTTAATTTCTTTATTTTCAAATTTTTTATATGCTTCTATTGCGTCTTCAAATTTAAAATAATCTGAAATATAGTTTTTCATACAAAGTTTTCCTGCTTGAATCCATTCCATAATTTGATCATGCGCTGCACCATCTTCCCCTTTTCTTGGCATCTGTTGAAAATTAATTTTCCAGTTATAATTGGCTCTGCTAAAATCTATTGTCATTTTTTCAGTTGGTGGTACACCATAACAAAGGACTTCACCCCTGTCACAAATCAATCCCATAGCCTCATTAATTATTTCTTCCGACCCTACCGCATCAAGAACATACGGAATACCCTTTGGATACATTCTACGCACTTCTTTCGTAACATCACATTCTTTGCTGTTTAAAACACAGGTTGCACCATGTGCCCTGACATTATCCGCTTTCGCCTTGCTTCTTACTACCGCTATAATGTCTTTCACGCCAAGTAAACTCATTAAATTAATGAATGTCAGTGCAACAGGACCGCTTCCATATACAGCAATAATATCTTCCTTTTGTATTCCAAAATATCTAACAGCACTTAATACTTCTCTAAATGTAACCAGCATTACCGCATCAACCGGATTAATATCACCGGGTAATACTTTTTGGGCAAATGCAAGTTCCGGAACTTCATCTTTTTCCCGCCATGCTTTAATATCATTGACTACACCATATTCAGACAGCGCTCCCCAGCCAGATTCATATGGACCCAAATACACTTTATCCGCAGCTATATAAGGAAGGAGTACTTTATCTCCCGCCTTCAGCCCTGTCACTTGTGAACCAATCTCAACAACTTCACCAATGCCCTCATGTCCAAGTAAAATCGGGTATTGATTCGGAGTTATTAATTTAAATTCCTGGTGCATCAGTTTTAAATCGGTACCACATATACCATTTGCAATTGTCTTCACCAGTGCTTGTTTTTCATTAAAACGAGGTTTTGGAATCTCAACAAACTTCAGACTTTTATCTTTGTCAACAATTAAAGCTTTCAACCCTGTTCATCTCCTTATCCCTTACTAATATGAGTATTAACTATAGGTTACATTGCATTATTACTATGTTGTAATGTAGTAACATTACGATATAAATTATAATAACATAATCTTTAGTGAAAGTCTATAGTTTTATGAGTATAATCAAAAATAATTCAGCACAATTCTATATTTTAAATATATATACGGAGTTTTCCTTCAAATCCCAGTTTGTATATATACAATTTCAGCAACAGATATTGCAATGTTTATCTAAAAATTCGAGGTATTTATAACAAAAAAACAAGTTAAATGCTACTCAGTTTTTGCATTACTACATTAATTTAATACGGAAGTAACTTTGGAACAGGTTTCTGCAACTTTTGAAACAGCAAAAAACACGAACCATCCGTTTATTGTAGAAATTGGCGGCGGAAAGATACTGGATACAGCAAAGGCTGTAGCATATTTACATGTACCGGTAATTGTTGTACCTACTTCGGCATACACAGATGCACCTACAAGTTCAAAATATTCACAAAACGTTCACGAATCATCCATTCAATAAACATATATGAATATTATAATAAGATCATAGAAAATAATTAAAACCTTAATTCACTAATAAGAAAACTTTTTCATAAATTAAAGCCCGGTAGTACCCTCCCCTCTACCGGGCTTCTCCTCTGTCTTGTGGGTTTACAGATCTACGTCTTACACAAATAATGCCCCCCTGATATAAAGATATACTTTGCAAAAAATCCCTCCGTATCAGATTTTAATCCGAAGAATGTCCCTGTTCATGAATTAAAAGAATCCTATCCAAAACAGTTTTATATACCAGTACGATCTGCGCATCGATAAAACAATATTTATTCACAATAAATTGATATGTCTTTACCATAAAGCAAACACTCATCAGTACGATGCTCAAAAAGTTAATGAGCGGATTAACGCTCTTGGTTAATAAATAAAAAATTGCTCCAATATAAAAAAGAAAAGAGAAGAAATAAGTTTTGCACGTACGTACAGCTAAAAACATTGCGTCGTTTAAACGCTCCTGCATCTTTTTAATTGCGATTCTGTCTTTATTCTTTAAATGTTCATATATATCATTGTATATTTCTTTACTGTCAAATACCCTGTTTTGCAAACTTTTCTGGCAGACAAAGAAATATTTATTATAATTATTTTCGCCTAGTTCTTTGCTGATTAACTTTTTAAAAATACTGGCCATATTGATACCATCCTCTCATCTATTTTTTCACTCCACACAAACATTTTTTTGCTTTGGATATTAGATGTTTCTCATAGTATTTGTACCTTATCAAAATATAGCCTTTGTAATTCATGAGATTTTTGCCTT
>JAATEU010000228.1 GCA_015655565.1 Clostridiales bacterium | reverse complement strand
TTTAATTATTTCCTTTGCCCCGTTCATATGAAGCCTCCTCACTGCTACATTCTTTGTAAAGTTCAAAAAACGCATCTTCTAAATCTTTTGACTTTGTTGACTGAAGAATTTCGGAAAGTGTTCCGTCCATGACCTTCCGCCCATTAATAATGATTCCGATTCTGTCACACAATTTTTCTGCTTCAGACATAATATGCGTAGATACAATAATTAATTTCCCTTCTGCTTTCAAAAATTTCAAATAATCGGTTACACTTCTGGCCGTTACAATATCCAGTCCGTTGGTAGGTTCATCAAAGACAACCACTTCCGGATCATGGACCAGACTGACTGCAATGGAAGCCTTCTGCTTCATACCGGTTGACAGCTCATCAATTTTTTTATCCTGGAAATCATGAATTCCAAAATAGCCAAACAACAATTCCCTTCTTTTATCAATGGTTTTGTCATCCATTCCATGCAGCCTGCCAAAGAAATTAAACATATATTTCGGGGAGAATTGTGGGTCGAGCTTTATTTCATTTGTTAAAAATGCAATAGATTCACGCACCTTCTCCGGTTCCTTTACCGTATCATAACCGCATACGGCAATTTCACCTGCTGTTGGTTTCAGCAAAGTAGCCACACATCGCAGGATTGTTGTTTTGCCGGCTCCATTCGGACCAAGCAATCCATATATTTCATTTTTCTTCGCAGACAGGCTGATATTATCCACAGCCTTTTTCATGTTTTTCTTTGTCTTCTGTTCTGCCATCTGTTTTTTGGTAAGCTTATAAACCTTAGTTAAATTTTTAATTTCTATCATTCTAAACTCCCGTCTGCATGCATTAACACGTGCACAAATTAAGATATCCCATCTGTTCCCTGATTATACTTTAATCTTTTCTCTATGATAGACTAAATCCTGGCTTTACCTTTGTCAATCCTTATTTCATTAGAATATGTTTAGAATTTCATTAAATAGTCCAGGCCATAAGCTTTCCCGCCTGCACAATATATGATATAATGAAAACGGAGTGAGGAATTGCAAGCTTGCTTGCAAATTCCGTTCGGAAACAAATCCAGCTTAGACGGAAAATGAAGTTAAAGTTTTCAAACAGTATCTAAACTATCTTTAAAAACAGTTTGTGGGAATTTCCAGAATACTCCGGTTTTGAAAGGAGATTACGGTATTGAATTTCATCAAGCAGATGGATGAATCCATATTATTTTACATATTAGAACATATGCATACACCTCTCTGGGATAAAATCATGATAGCAATTACTTCTTTGGGTAATTCCAAGCTTATTTGGATTGCCATAACCTTTTTATTGCTGCTGAATAAAAAGACCAGACCATGCGGCATCGTACTGACTTATGCTTTATCCATTGAATTCTTACTGGGAGATGGTATCCTAAAGCCCTTGATTGAACGGGACAGACCGTTTATCCGTTATCCGGAAATAAAGCTTTTGATTCCCCGTCCGGGATCCTATTCTTTCCCTTCCGGCCATACCATGTCCTCCTTTACTGCAGCCACCGTTATCTTTTACTTTAATAAAAATACCGGCATTCCTGCCTATATATTAGCTTTCCTGATTGGTTTTTCAAGATTATATTTGTTCTGTCATTACCCTACCGATGTCTTAGCCGGTGCAGTTTTTGGAATCGCCACTGCCCTTGCGGTAATTCAGACAGGCCAGACGATCCATACGAAAGCCAAGTCATCTTATGCGGAATAGCCTTTCTACTTTTATCGTTTCTAAATTATATTTTACAAAATACTTTCCGGTTAAGTATCGGGTAATTATGATTTATATCACTTGCCTGTAGTTTCCTCAGAAGTTTCCTTCGTATTTTCATCGGTAGTAATATCTGCAGATTCCGTTTTAAAATTCATGGCATCCCATACTTTATTTTTTATATCAATTTTATAGTCTGCCGCCCAGTCTTCATAAATTTTCTTAAAGGTATCATCCTGTCTCTGGGCTATAATTTCTTCTTTTCTCTCCAAGGTTGCATCTTCGTTGAAATCACTGACACAATACAGGATATGGTAACCATACTCTGTTTCAACGATACCGCTTAATTCCCCGGTTTTTAAGGCAAATGCGGCTTCTTCAAATTCTTTTACCATTTCACCTTCGCCAAAAGTATACTCTACGTTGGAATCTTCCGTGTTGGCTTCCGCAAAGTTATAGAAATTATCCGTTTTTTTCGCCTGCTTTAATAAATCTTTTACTTTCGCATAGGCTTCCGCCTTCTTTTCTTCGCTCATAGGTGTCTTATTCCCATCTTCATCCGTTTCGGTTGTGAGAACCAAAAGGTGGTCAACGGTTATCTGTTTTGCTTCTTCATCCGAAACATCCGTATCCACATTCATGGTAACTGCGTCATATACCTTTTCATATATCATATTATTACGGTAAAATTTCTCCGCAACTTCTTTTGTAAGACCATAACAGGTTTTATCTTCTTCGGTAATGCCTGCAAGAAAGGTTTCTGCATTCTGTTCAATGAAAGCCTCATCCTCGTCCGTAATTTCCACACCATATTTCCCTGCCTGGGCACAGGCAATTTTGGTCTGGGCTATCATATTCATTATTTCCTGTTTTGCCATATCACCAAAAGTCTGTCCATTAAAATCATAGGCCCATATCTGGCTGCCGAAATTGGATTCATATTGGGCTTTGATGAACTGGAAATAAATCATAGCCTCACTATAATAAACATTTTCTTTACCTACTTTTACAACCAATTGTTTAAAAACACTGTCATCCACGGAAACGGCATCTTCCTGGCCTGCATCCTGGTTTTCTTCCTTCCCGGCATTCGTTTCCTGTCCCGTTGCTGTCTTATTATCTGAACTTTCCTGCTCTTTACCGGTCTTATTTGAGCAGGCTGCTGCTGTCAATAGGAATAACGCCGCTAAACTTAAAATTATCAATTTCCTCATTCTGTTTTTCATTTGAACACCTGTGCCTTTCAATTTTCGAGGGCCTATTTGAAAATAGAATAGGCCTGAACAGAAAGTTGAAAAAACTTTACTTTTTCAACCGGCGCCAAAACAAGTACATTTCACTTGCTTTGTACGCATCAAAAGTAACTTTCAGCCGTTAGGACCCATTAGTTACATTTATTTCATTATAAATTATTTCTCTTCTTCCAGCAATAGTTTTAAATCACTCAGAAGATTTTTTATATGTTCAAACAGGCTTAATATGTGGATTTTACCAGTCTCGCCTGTTTTCTTCAAAGTATAG
>JAATEU010000317.1 GCA_015655565.1 Clostridiales bacterium | reverse complement strand
AATAACAGGAACTACGGAAAGAATCATCCATTCCGGCCTGTTGCCGGATTCCCTGAAGGCTTCTACTACTTCAAGCCTTTTGATGATTCTTGCCCTTTTTTGTCCGGTTGAATCTCTTAAGCCCTTTTTAAGGTCTGCGGATTCCGCCTCCAGGTTAATTGCAAGCAGAAGCTCCTGGATTGCCTCCGCGCCCATGCCCACTCTGAATTTATTACTATACTTTTCATAAGCTTCCCTATATTCTTTTTCATTTAAAACTTGTTTATACTGTAAATCCGTACTTCCTTTATCCAATACGATATAAGCGGCAAAATAAAGTACTTTTTCCAAGGTTCTTGGGGATAAGTCCAAAATAAGACCCATTCGGCTTGGAATTCCTTTAAAATACCATATATGGGATACCGGAGCAGCAAGTTCGATATGACCCATCCGTTCCCTGCGGACGCTGGCCTTGGTAACTTCAACACCACATCTGTCACATACCACACCCTTATATCTGATTTTCTTATACTTACCGCAATGACATTCCCAATCCTTGCTTGGTCCAAATATCTTCTCACAGAATAAACCGTCTTTTTCCGGCTTTAAGGTTCTGTAGTTTATAGTTTCAGGCTTTTTAACTTCACCCCTTGACCATTCTCTGATCTTCTCAGGAGAAGCTAAGCCAATCTTAATCGCGTCATAGGTAATTTCACCGGTACTTTCATTTTTCACTACTTCTGGCATCATCTGGCACTCCCTTTCATAGTAACGGATAATATATGGAATCCGTTTTTTACATTAAACACCCAGCTTAAAGGATGTCTAGTATGCTGACGGATTTCAGGTTAAATCCCCTTAATCCCATCAGCCATGAATTATTCTTCAAGGTCTTCCTCCACATCACCAAGGTCAACGGATTCCTCGTCAAAGGAATCAAAAAAACTTTCTTCTTCCTCAACAGATGTCTCACGATATCCGGCTTCACTGTAATCTTCATCATATCTGAAATTAGTGTCACCCTCAATGAGCGGTGTTAAATCTCCGTCACCATAGTCAATATTCTCTGTCATCTTAACTTCCCGACCATTTTCATCCAATACGATAACATCAAGGGCCAATGACTGCAATTCCTTAAGGAGCACCTTAAAGGACTCCGGAATACCCGGCTCAGATATATTTTCTCCCTTAATAATAGCTTCATAAGTCTTAACACGTCCGGTAACATCATCGGATTTTACGGTTAATATTTCCTGCAGTGTATAAGCGGCACCGTATGCTTCCAGCGCCCAAACTTCCATTTCACCGAATCTCTGTCCGCCAAACTGTGCTTTACCGCCCAGAGGCTGCTGTGTTACCAGCGAATAAGGGCCTGTTGAACGTGCATGAATCTTATCATCAACCAAGTGGTGCAGCTTTAAGTAGTGCATAAAACCTACTGTTACTGCTCCGTCAAAGAATTCTCCGGTTCGACCGTCACGAAGTCTTACCTTACCGTCCCGGTTAATCGGTACACCCTTCCACTCTTCCCTATATGCATCATTATTTTCCAGATAATCCATTATTTCCGGCTCCAGGATGTCTTTGTACTTTTCTTTGAAAGTCTCCCAATCCGTATTTACGTAATCATTGGCTAACTCCAGCGTATCCATAATATCAAACTCGTTGGCGCCGTCAAAAACCGGAGTTGCAACTTTAATGCCAAGTGCCTTTGCCGCAAGACTTAAATGTATTTCAAGCACCTGTCCAATATTCATACGGGAAGGTACACCCAAAGGGTTTAATACAATATCCAAAGGTCTGCCGTTTGGTAAAAACGGCATGTCTTCAGCCGGCAACACACGGGAAACAACACCCTTGTTGCCATGGCGTCCGGCCATTTTATCGCCTACCTGAATTTTTCTTTTCTGGGCAATATATACACGTACGGTCTGATTTACACCAGGTGATAAATCATCACCGTTTTCTCTTGTAAAAACTTTTGCATCAACGATAATGCCATATTCACCATGGGGTACCCGCAAAGAAGTATCTCTTACTTCTCTTGCTTTTTCACCGAAAATCGCACGAAGAAGCCTCTCTTCCGCAGTCAGCTCCGTTTCACCCTTTGGTGTTACCTTACCGACTAAAATATCTCCGGCACGGACTTCTGCTCCGATTCTTATGATGCCTCTTTCATCCAGATCTTTAAGGGCGTCATCACCGACACCCGGAACATCTCTTGTGATTTCTTCCGGTCCCAGCTTCGTATCCCTGGATTCTGCTTCGTATTCTTCAATATGAACAGAGGTATATACATCTTCTTGAACTAATCTTTCACTTAACAATACGGCATCTTCATAATTGTAACCTTCCCAGGTCATAAATCCGATTAACGGATTCTTGCCAAGGGCTAATTCCCCCTGGGAGGTCGATGGTCCATCCGCTACCACCTGACCGGCTTCCACCCTGTCTCCCTTAGTTACGATAGGTCTTTGATTAATACAGGTACCCTGGTTGCTCCTTGCAAATTTTAAAAGCTTATAGGAGGATTTTGTTCCATCATCATTCTTTATGTTAATATCCCTTGAAGTTGATCTTTCAACCACACCTGCTTTCTTAGAAACAATGCAGACACCGGAGTCAACCGCAGCTTTCATCTCAATACCTGTTCCAACTACCGGTGACTCGGTAATTAACAGCGGAACGGCCTGACGCTGCATGTTGGAACCCATTAACGCACGGTTCGCATCATCATTTTCAAGGAAAGGAATCATGGCTGTAGCCACGGAAAATACCATCTTGGGAGAAACGTCCATCATATCAACCTTAGACTTCTCAAACTCAGAGGTTTCTTCCTTATAACGGCCTGATATATTCGT
The DNA here is from genome assembly GCA_015655565.1 of Clostridiales bacterium. GTDB lineage: Bacteria > Bacillota > Clostridia > Lachnospirales > Lachnospiraceae > Anaerocolumna. The sequence continues at coordinate 2,886 of JAATEU010000317.1, read as the reverse complement.
TCCCACAAAATAACCCATCTCATCCAATGGTTCATTGGCCTGTGCCACAACATATTTATCTTCTTCGTCTGCCGTGAGATAAACCACTTCATCCGTTACTCTTGGATTCCTGGGATCTGTTTTGTCTACTTTACGGTAAGGTGCTTCAATAAATCCATATTCATTAATTCTTGCATAAGATGCCAAAGAGTTAATGAGACCGATGTTAGGACCTTCCGGCGTTTCTATGGGACACATCCTTCCATAGTGGGAATAGTGCACATCACGCACCTCAAACCCTGCCCTGTCACGGGACAAACCGCCTGGTCCCAAGGCAGATAAACGCCTCTTATGGGTTAACTCACCTAATGGATTATGCTGATCCATAAACTGCGACAGTTGTGAACTTCCAAAGAACTCCTTAACAGCAGCCGTAACCGGTTTTATGTTAATCAAGGACTGAGGGCTGACTCCTTCCAAATCCTGAGTAGTCATTCTTTCCCTGACCACACGTTCCATTCTGGAAAGACCAATCCTATACTGGTTCTGTAATAATTCTCCTACCGCCCTGATTCTTCTGTTGCCTAAATGGTCTATATCATCTGCATTACCAATACCGTATTCCAAATGAATATTGTAGTTGATGGATGCAATTATATCTTCCTTCGTAATATGTTTTGGTATTAATTCACTGATATTCTTTCTTATTGCCGCCTTAATATCTTCTATATTTTTAAATTCATCTAAAATACTCTTAAGTACCGGATAATAAACTTCCTCGGTAACTCCCAGCTCTTCCTTATCTGCATCCACATAGCAAGCAAGATCAACCATTAAATTCGAAAGCACCTTAACATTACGTTCTTCCGCTTGTACCACAATGGAGTGGACTGCCGCATTCTGAATTTCATTTGCAATTCTTTCCGTAATTACAGTACCGGCTTCCGCAATAATTTCGCCGGTATCTTTATTAATTACATTTTCCGTAAGGGTAAAACCGGCTACACGATTCTTTAATGCTAATTTTTTATTGAACTTAAACCTGCCAACCTTAGCCAGGTCGTATCTTCTCGAATCAAAAAACATGCTGTTAATTAAAGATTCCGCACTCTCAACGGAAAGCGGTTCACCCGGACGTAATTTTTTATACAATTCAAGCAAACCATCCTGATAATTATCAGATGGATCCTTTGTTATACTTGCTGTAATTTTGGGTTCTTCACCAAATAATTCCTGTATCTGGGCATTGCTTCCGATACCCAGCGCACGAATCAAAACGGTAATAGGAACCTTTCTGTTCCTGTCAACACGTACATAGAAAATATCATTGGAATCTGTTTCATACTCTAACCAGGCACCCCTGTTAGGAATTACCGTGGAGGAATACAATCTTTTTCCAATTTTATCATGCCCAATTGAAAAGTAGATACCGGGGGAACGCACCAACTGGCTAACGATAACTCTTTCAGCACCGTTAATAACAAAAGTTCCAGTCTCTGTCATTAATGGTAAATCGCCCATAAAAATATCGTGCTCATTGATTTCATCGTTCTCTTTATTATGAAGTCTGACCTTTACCTTAAGAGGCGCCGCATAGGTAGCATCTCTTTCCTTACATTCTTCAATTGAATATTTTACATCATCTTCACACAGCACAAAATCTACAAACTCTAAGCTTAAGTGTCCGCTATAATCTTCGATTGGAGAAATGTCATTAAATACTTCCTTCAGTCCTTCCTCTAAAAACCACTGATATGAGTTTTTCTGAACTTCAATAAGATTTGGCATTTCCAAAACTTCTTTTTGCTTCGAGTAGCTCATTCTTACGCCGTTACCAACTTTGATTGGACGTATCCTGTTTTTATCCATTGACGTTTTCACCCCTTGATATTTTATTTAACATAAGACATTTGCCTTGGCAAAGGCCGTCGTTTAATATCCATGAATATTCGCGGGATATGGTGTCTTTTCATTACTCACTGACATATTCCGAAATATTTTAGAATAATTTCGTGAAAATACTTTTCATTTCCACATATATGTGCTATAATGAAGATTGTGGGCATATCACAGCACAATAGTGCATCTTTCATATTATCATAAGGTTTTCAAGATGTCAACACATTTTTGTTGACTTTTTCTATTTCCGCCTGACTCTTATCAGATCATTCCCTAACTTAATTGTATTCCCAAAAACTTACGCTCTATACCGGATCCCCCTGGCTTTTTAACAGATGGATTTCACCAGTATGCTAATAAGATTCGCTATAACTAAAAAAATCTGTCCCAAAAGACTATTGGGACAGACTCAATAATGCACCGGTAATTATTTAAGCGTAACCTTAGCGCCTTCTGCTTCCAGTTTCGCTTTGATATCGGCAGATTCTTCTTTTGTTGCACCTTCTTTAAGAACTTTAGGAGCTCCGTCAACAAGATCCTTAGCTTCTTTTAAGCCTAAGCCTGTTACTTCACGGACAACCTTAATAACCTTAACCTTGTTAGGGCCAACTTCCGTTAATTCAACGTCAAATTCTGTTTTCTCCTCTTCAGCCGCCGCTGCGCCTGCTGCCGGTCCGGCTACTACAACGCCTGCTGCTGCAGATACACCAAATTCCTCTTCACACGCTTTTACTAAATCATTTAATTCCAATACCGTTAAGCTCTTAATAGCTTCAATAAATTCTTGAGTTGTCATTATAAAATACCTCCGTTTATATTTTGTTTTACTGTATTATTTTAGTTTCTTGCCTTACGCCGCTCCCTCTTGCTTTTCAGCAATTTGCTTAAGAACACGGGCAAAGTTGGTAACAGGAGATTGTATGCTTCCAAGTAATTTGGATATAAGCACTTCTCTTGATGGGATTGTTGCAATAAGCTGGATACCTTTTTCGTCATAGTATGTTCCTT
>JAATEU010000330.1 GCA_015655565.1 Clostridiales bacterium | reverse complement strand
TATAAGTAGCCAGTGAAATTTGGCCTTGAAGAATAACAAGAATTGTATTGAAACTCATAGGTGACTTTCCTTGCCTTTTCAAAGCGTTGACTTGAAGAATAACAAGAATTGTATTGAAACCAGGAAGATTCACCGCCATGTTTTTTAGTACCTGCCCTTGAAGAATAACAAGAATTGTATTGAAACTAAAGGGTGCCATGTTTGCCATGAGCGACGATATTACTTGAAGAATAATAAGAATTGTATTGAAACCTAGGAACGTGCTAGGAACTTTTTAGGAACCACCCTCCTTGAAGAATAACTGAGGACGCAATCATTTATGAAGTGTACCGTATCAGATGTCAATGACAATAACTGCTACTAACTCTGAGATGAAGGAATTATACCATCTCCTGAAGTCGAGAGAGAAAAATCCGTTGAAGAAAAAACAGGTACTGGTGGTTATATCGAAAAAGGTATTGACCTTGATTTTTACATTATCCAAGAAAAAGAGATATTACAATCTGGAGCAAGTCTTCGGAATTGTTTGAAAAAGTCAATTAAAAGCGACTTAATAGATTCAAAGATTGCCCGATATAGGCACAGGATAAGAAGGCCCTTCATCAGCCCATTGAGGCGGCAATAAGGAATATACTACAGGGCTTTATCCATAAAGCAGAGTGAAGGAATGTAAGGACGATGCTCCAGCGAGAACTGACAGTGTGATTTTATTGGTAATAAGGCGAAAGATGTAATAATCAAACAGTCAGCAGATTAAAACATAGAGATATGTTTTAATAAATGAAAATATATTGAAAAATTTCAAAAATTGAGATAGGAGGATGACTGAATAATGAACAACTTGCAATGAGAAATTTAAGATTGAAGCAGTTAAAAAAGCATTAGTAAGTGATAATGCAGCTCAGGTTGTTAAGGATTTAGGGATAATCCCAATACCTTTTATACCTGGATAAACAAGTACAGGAACAACCAGGTACAGCCTATCATTGGAAAAGGTTATCTGACAGATGAAAAGGAAAGAATCAGGCATCTTAAGAAAGAAAACCGTGATTTTAAGGAGGAAAATGAAATACTAAAAAAAGCGGCAGCTTTTTTGCGAAGAACCTGAAATAATCCAGTATATGTTCATTGAAGGAGAATGTTACGAATCCCGGATTGTAAAAATACAGGCTCTGAAGATTTCAAGGAGCTATGCATGGCATAAACGCAGGCTAAATGGAAGAGGAACTAAAAAACAGGAGTTTAAGGCAAAAATCAGGGGAATCCATGAGATAGCAAACAAGACACCCGGAAGTCTCGAAATTATAGTTGAGGTTAATAAAAGATTCCGAAGACCCCATTAGCCATAAGCGTGTGGAACACAGTGCTGTGAGAGATAGGTAGGTGAAATAATCACCTACCTACAATTATATACGCCCAGATAAGCTGGGCACGCCAGTTAGTGTAATTCTGACTGCGGTAATTGCCAGTGGGCCGTGTAATAAACTCATTGCATTGTGTTAGGTTCACCTGCCTGTTTAAAATGAGTAAAAGAAATCAACTGCAGCTTTGCGGCAATTACTGATGTGTTTGTACATCAGGGAAGCAGCCTGTTCAAAGTTCTGGCTAATCAAAGAATTTAAAATCTCAATATGCTCATTATGTGCATCACCCACATGCATCTGGTTTTGCTTGCTGGATATAATAATACGCATATTCTTATCAATGACTTTTTTCATCATTTCAATAATATACACATTATTGCAGTGTTCAATAAAGAAAAGATGCATGGACATATCTGTCCGGAAGCTGTTTTTTACATCAATAGGACCTTCTGAAAATTTTTTACGCCAATTCATTAATTCCTCTACCGGGAGATTGGGTGAGGCCAGTTTTAAGGCAATAGGTTCTATTTCTAATCGTGTCTGGAAAATTTGCAGAACATCACTTAAAGAAATGTCAGTAACCAGGATTCCTTTTTTAGGTACTATTACGATATAACCTTCTGTTTCCAGGACGCTGATTGCTTCCCGTATGGGAGTGCGGCTGAAACCTAGTTCTAATGCTAATTGTGCTTCATTAAGCATGCTTCCCGGAGGTATTTCACAGTTGACTAATTTGTTCTTAAGAATGGTATAGGCTTGATTTTTAAGATTGTTTTTAACAGGTAATTTTGTGAAAGACATTTATACACCCCTTTTCTTTCTTAAACATAATTTATTTATCTGAATATTTGTGATTATCGTAGTTTTCTTACAAACCATAATAATACATCTGGGATACAACAAGTCTATTATAGTACAAAATCATTGAAATGGCAAGTGCTATAAAGTGGAATTTATTCTTCGGCACATTTGGGCTTATAATATAAAATATACAAAATAAACAAAAATATATTGAATTATTAGATAAAAACTATATTGAATTTGTAATAATATTGTTGTATACTTCAATCACTTAGTGATTGTGTCGTATAATAGAAATATACAACAAGCATATAACACGATGACTGTTTTGATGATTATCTATTACCGATGTTGGTAGGGGATGAGCCCCTATCTTAGGATGAGCCTAAAATATTTAAAAATTTGAAAAGAAAGAGAGGAAAAGATTATGTCAAGTTTTAAAACCCTTCGCCAAATCTTAAAGGAAAAGGATGGCAAGTGCTTTCTGGTACCGTGTGTGTATGACTGCTGTTCCAATCATACGGTAGAGATGTGCGGTTTTCCTGTCAGTCTGTTAAGCGGCGGTGAAGTATCCATTGCAATGAATGGCTGCATTGATTATGGATTTACCAATCTTACTGATTTGGAGTGGATGGTATCACGTGTGGCACAGACTTCTTCAATCCCGCT
>JAATEU010000197.1 GCA_015655565.1 Clostridiales bacterium | reverse complement strand
GATATTAAAAAAAGATAATTAAGACTTTGAAAAAAAGATAATTAAGACTTAAAGAGAAAGCATAACTAAAGAATGTTGGATTCTGTGGCTATACATTGACGGCTGTAACCCGGCAGGCTTTTTTACGGAAAATCCGGTAAATTCATAAGAAAGCGATTGCAGAAAGAAGGATAGCATGTATACAATTGATCTGAACAGCGATATGGGTGAAAGCTTTGGTGCCTATAAAATTGGCGGTGATGAAGATATTATACAATATATTACCTCGGCGAATGTTGCATGCGGCTGGCATGCGGGAGATCCTATGGTGATGGATCGTGTTGTTAAAATGGCAAAAAAGTATGGAGTTGCGGTTGGGGCACATCCGGGATATCCGGATTTAATGGGGTTTGGAAGAAGAAAAATGGTATTGTCTGCTGCAGAAATTAAGAATTATATGAAGTATCAGATTGGTGCATTGATGGCCTTTACAGGAAGTTGCGGAATGCAGCTGCAACACGTTGCCCCTCATGGAGCACTGGGAAATTTGTGCCAATATGACAGAGAAGTATCAAAAGCAATTTGTGAAGCAGTCTGTGAAATTGACGAGAATATAGCTATTTATTACTGCGCAGGAGCAGTTCTCGGTGAAATTGCCGAAAAAGCAGGCCTTCCGGCTGCTTCAGAGATATTTGCTGATCGGGCCTATCTGGATGACTTATCCTTGGTTCCGCGGAATAGGGAGGGAGCGATGATTACCAATTTGGATTTGGCGGTTTCAAGATGCGTTAGGATGATAAAAGAAGGCAAAGTTACTTCTATCACCGGAAAAGAAATTAATATTAAAGGAAATACGTTGTGTGTTCATGGAGATGGACCTAAGGCATTGGCATTTGTGAGCAAAATACGAAAAAGCTTTGAACAGGAAGGCATAATTATACAGAATATGAGGTAATTATAAAAAAGAGTCTGGCAAGCCAGACTCTGGCGCTGACGCGCTGTCACTTCAGTGACAAACTTCCTATAGCGCGTCATGTGCATCCTCAGCGGCGCGTTTGTTACTTTATAGGACGCAATTTCCTATAAAGTAACAAAGAGTCTGGCAAGCCAGACTCTGGCGCTGATGCCTGGCCGCTTCGCGGCAGGGTACCTTACAAGCGTCATGTGCATCCTGCGGATGCATTTTTAATATTATAGGACACAATTTCCTGTAACATTAAAAATAAGGAGTTCAAATGGATGACATTTGAACTCCTTATTTGCTGTAAAAGGGGCAAAAACCCAGGAAGTCAATAAATAGCTGCAGTTTAATAATATAATATATTTATAAAACACTTAAAAACAACACTTAAAATCTTTGGAAAAAAGAAATAAGTGCTTGCAAAAAACATAAAACAATGATAATATATGTTTAGAAACAAAAAATAATATTAGGAGGAAATAGTATGAAAGCATTGGCTAAATTTGGAAGACCAGCGGATTTTGGCAGTTACAGATTCATTGATGTTCCAGAACCTGTGTGTGAAGACGATGATATTATTATTGAAGTGAAAGCCGCCGCCATCTGTGGTGCAGATATGAAACATTATGGGGTTGAGAACGGGTCTGATGAATTCGGTTCTGTCAGAGGCCATGAATTTTCCGGTGAGATAATTCAAGTTGGTAAGAATGTGACGGACTGGAAAACAGGTCAAAGAATTGTTTCTGATAATTCAGGACATGTATGCGGCATATGTCCTGCCTGCGAATCGGGTGATTTTTTACTTTGCCCTGAAAAAGTAAATTTAGGTTTAGGGTACGGTACCTATGGCGGATTTACAAAATATTGCAAAATACCGGGGGAAATTATAAAAATTCATAAACATGCAATCTGGGAGATACCGGAGGGGATCGATTATGAAGAAGCGGCGGTGCTGGATCCGATTTGCAATGCTTATAAAGCAATCGCACAACGGTCCAGTCTTCTGCCCGGACAAAATGTAGTTATATTTGGTACCGGACCATTAGGTTTATTCTCCGTACAAATTGCTAAAATCATGGGAGCCGTTAATATAATTATGGTTGGTTTAGAGGATGATACGAAGGTCCGTTTTGGAGTGGCCCGGGAATTAGGCGCAACTGAAGTTGTGAATGGTTCGAAAGAAGATGTTGTTGCAAGATGTCAGGAATTATGCGGCGGAAGAGACAGCATCGGTTTAGCAGTTGATTGTGCAGGTGCTAATATTGCATTAAAACAGGCAATTGAGATGGTTCGTACGAATGGAGAAATCGTCAGAATCGGAATGGGATTCCAACCGGTCGGATTTTCCATCAATGATATTTCCATGAAAGCAATTTCAATTATTGGCCATATGGCTTATGATTCAACAAGTTGGAGAAATGCAATTGCTTTATTGAAAGCCGGTAAAATAAAAGTTAAGCCTATGATTACTCATCGTATGGGATTATCGGAATGGGATAGAGGTTTTCAGCTTATGGCAAATAAAGAAGCGATTAAAGTCATTTTGACATATGACTGCGATTAGTGTACCGGCAAGTTGATATCTATATCAATTGCTTGCCTGAATTTCCATCTGCTGCGCAATTACTAAAGACATCAGCTTGTCGGTACACTAGTACAGCATTGCATAGATTTCACTTACGCAGTGCTGTACCAGTTAATATTTTTGTAGCCCGCTGAAGCGGGCAGACGGGAGTAAGGTATGAAAAGAAAACTATTAACCGCACCATCCTTAGGTTGTTGTGATTTGTTTGAAATGGAAAAACAGGTTAAGTTTATTGATAGACATGCAGATTTCCTGCATATTGATATTAAGGACGGTAATTACGTCAGGAGTTTTAGTATTGGACCGGATTTTATGAAGTACATGAAAAATGTTGTAAAAACTCCAATGGATGCACATTTAATGGTAAAACATCCCCAAAATTTTTTGGAAATGTGTGCTGAGGCAGGAGCAGCATATATAACGCCTCACACGGATTGCATTGAAAGCGATGCATTTGTTACGATTAATAAAATAAAGTCTTTGGGCTGCAAGGCGGGAGTTGCCCTGAATCCTGCAGCACCCTTGGAATCTATTATATATTATTTGCCTTTACTTGACAAAGTGACAATTATGATTGTTGATGCCGGATATGCAGGACAAAAAGTTATAACTCAGATGTATGACAAAATCAGAGCACTTGTTAAGTTAAGGGAAGAAATGAAATTAGAATTTTTAATTGAAGCCGACGGTTCGATGAATGGAGATGTATATGCTCCATTATATGAGGCAGGAGTGGATGTTGTTGTATTGGGTCCGCCGGCATTGTGGAATAAAAATGCCGATATTGAAAAAGCCTGGAGTATTATGGAACAAGAGATTGAAGCAGCGGTGAAATAAAGATTTTGAATAGATTGCAGAATTGAAAAATGAAGAGGAGAACAAAAAGAATGAAAAATACAGCAGCAATTCTAGTAACTCCCGGGAAGATGGAGATTCAAGATGCAGTAATGCCGATTCCAGCAGGCGATCAGGTGTTGATAAAAGTAGAGTATGTCGGAATTTGTGGTTCTGATGTGCATGGATTTGAATCAGGCCCGTTTATACCCCCGGCCGATCCCAATATCAGGATTGGTTTAGGGCATGAGTGTGCGGGCACTGTTGCAGATATTGGACCGGAGGTTAAAAAAATAAAAATAGGAGACAGGGTTAACGTAGAACCGGGAATACCTTGTGGAAAATGCAGATTCTGCATGGAAGGAAAATATAATATTTGTCCGGATGTTGACTTTATGGCAACACAGCCTAATTACAGGGGTGCCTTGACAAATTACCTTGTTCATCCGGAAAATATGACCTATAAATTACCGGAAAATATGAGCTTTATCGAAGGTGCACTTGTAGAACCGGCTGCTGTGGGTATGCATGCGGCGCTGGAGGCGGATATAAAACCCGGTAAAAAAGTTGTCATTTTAGGAGCCGGCTGTATTGGACTTATGACTTTGCAAGCTTGCTTAATAATGGGAGCAAGCGACATTGTTGTAATTGATGTTATTGATAAAAGACTTAATATGGCAAAAAAGCTTGGAGCTATGGAAGTAATCAACGGTATGAAAGAAGATACCGTAGCAAGGGCTAAAGAATTATTGGGTGAACTTGGAGCGGATGCCGTATTTGAAACGGCCGGAGCGAAAGCAACTGCAGCCCAGACCACAAAGTTAGTTATGCGCGGCGGAAGAATCATGATTGTTGGAACCATTCCGGGAGATACTCCGGTTAACTTTTTAAGCATAAACAGAGAAGTTAAAATTCAAACGGTATTTCGCTATGCAAATAATTATCCGATGACCATTGCTGCTATTTCATCGGGAAGATTTGATGTTAAATCTATGGTAACAGATGAATATTTATATGAAGAGGTTCAAAGGGCGTTTGAAGAATCTTTAAGCCGGAAAACAGAAATTATTAAGAGCGTTATTAAAATCAGCTAGTACGGTGTTTTCTAAATAACTGGCCGGAAAACCTTAGGTTAATGGCCCGGTTAATTTAAAAACGCCGTACCGGAGACCTGTAACAGAAAGGATAAGTAAAAATTATGTTAGTATCAACAAAGGACATGCTTATAAAAGCAAAAGAAGGAAAATATGCGGTAGCAAACTTCTGCATCTGGAATGTGGAAATGTTATCTGGAGTTATGGAAGCTTGTGAGGAACTGAAATCACCGGTTATTTTATCGTTTGGCAGTGGATTTTTACAAAACACGGATATTAATCACTTTATTCATATGATGCGTTCTTATGCAACAACGACTGCTCTTCCGGCTTCCATTCACTGGGATCACGGACGCAGCTTTGATATCGTAAGCCATGCAATTGATATTGGATACAATTCATTAATGATTGATGGGTCTGCATATCCTTTTGAAGAAAATATCAGAATGACCAAAGAAGTTGTTGATAAGTTTAAACCGATGGGAATTCCAATTGAAGCGGAATTGGGACATGTAGGCGCCGAAACAAATTATGAAGAGGCATTGGCAAACTATGGGTATACGGATCCGTCACAGGCGGCAGAGTTTGTTGAAAGAACCGGCGCGGATTCTTTAGCGATTGCCATTGGTAACCAGCATGGTGCTTACTCAGCTCCGCCGCAAATTAATTTTGATATTTTACAAAAGGTATATGAATCGGTTGAAGTACCTTTGGTACTTCATGGCGCTTCCGGTATCAGCGATGAAGATGTCAGAAAAGCTATCGGTATGGGTATTACAAAGGTTAATATACATACCGAATTATGTGAGGCAGCCATGATTGCAATTAATGCAAATGCCGGCCGGCCGGTGCACTATTTAGCCTTAAATCAGGAAGTAAGGGCAGAAGTTAAGAAACGTGCCATGGAAAAAATCATGTTATTTGGAAGCAATGGAAAGGCAGAGGGTTGGTTTGAAAAATAGGAATGAGGTTCTGGCATTAGGAGCGGCAATCGTAGATATACCGTTACGCCCGGTTAACAAGAATATATTTGACATTGAATCCTATCCGCTTGATCGAATTGCCATGACTGTCGGCGGTGATGCCATTAATGAGGCAACCGTTATAACAAGACTTGGACATCCAACTATGCTGATGAGTATGGTTGGAAAGGATCCGGCAGGAAAGTTCGTATTGGAACACTGCCAAAGAAATGGGATTGATTCCGATAAAATCAGAGTGCGTGAAGATATTGATACGTCGATTAATATCGGTCTTGTTACCGATGACGGTGAGCGTACTTTTGTTACGAACCGGAATGGGAGCCTTTGGAAAATGAATTTATGCGACGTGGATTTTTCTGTATTTTCAGAGGTGAAATTGCTTTCTTTTGCCAGTATTTTCAATAACCCGCTGTTTGACGGCCGTTCTTTGGTGACAGTATTTCAAGAAGCAAAGAAGCATAATTTGATTATCTGTGCGGACAT
>JAATEU010000400.1 GCA_015655565.1 Clostridiales bacterium | reverse complement strand
TGGGTTTCGTGGAACGTCTTAACATATCTGCGACTTTAAAGTCGTCATCCACAAGACCCTGCCTGACATCCACTAAAAACATAATGACATCGGCGGTATCAATGGCTATTTCAGCCTGTTGCCTCATATAAGACAGTAAAACATCATTGCTCTCCGGTTCAATGCCTCCGGTATCTATCATGGTAAATTGTTTATCCAGCCAGGTAACCTCCGCATAAATACGGTCTCTTGTTACCCCCGGAATATCCTGGACAATTGCAATTCTTTCTCCTGCCAGGGCATTAAACAAGGTTGACTTGCCGACATTCGGCCTGCCAACAATTGCTACTATTGGTCTGCTCATTTTATTTTCTCCTTATGTCTTAATCCACTACGGCATTGATTAAGGACTTTCCGTCTGATTGTACAATACGGATTTCTGTTTGTAAAGTATTTTTAATATCATCTACGGTAATATCATCCAATAATACACGCTCACCGTTACGTAACAGAACGTCGGGCAAAATCAGATAATCTCCTAATTCCCTCCCTTTTAACTGCTTCATGATATCCCGGCCTGTCAATAATCCGGCTACCGTAATATCCGGACCAAAGAATTCGTTAATAATAGGATATACGGATATATGAATATTAGGGTATTTTTGATTAATCCGGACCATTAAATCTTTCATAATCGGTGCCGCAAGCATACCGGTTGCCAAAGAAAGGGATTTAATCCTGGTATCACCGGTTATACTGTCATAATATTCCTTAAATTCATCCATTAAGGAACGGACCATGCCCACGCCATTTTCAATCTGGAGGTATCCTTCATAATCAGCGGCCTCAGGAATGGCAAGCCCGGCCGTGATATACCATTCATCACTGGCATGGATAAACCGGGTCCCGTATTCTTTATATAAAATATCCTGCCGGCGGTGGATAAGCTTTAGTACTTCCAAGGCATCCGTTCTCTCAAATTTATCCAGATGCATCAGATTATCCCGATATTTTGTCAAGCCCACGGGCACTACGGATACGCTTTGCATATGAGGGATATAGGCTGCCAGATCCTGTATGGTTTTTTCTAACTCTTTCCCGTCATTGACATTCTTACATAGTACTATCTGTCCATTCATTGTTATTCCGGCATCGTACAGTTTCCTGATTTTATCCAGGGCATCTCCTGCAAAACGGTTATGAAGCATTTTACAACGTAGTTCTTTATTAGTAGTATGAACCGAGATATTGATTGGTGACAATTTATAAAAAATAACACGGTCAATATCTTCCTCCGACATATTTGTTAACGTAATATAATTACCCTGTAAAAAGGATAATCTTGCATCATCATCCTTAAAATATAAAGTTTCCCTCATCCCCGGGGGCAGTTGATCAATAAAACAGAACATACATTTATTTTTACAGGAACGGCAAGAATCCATTAAGCCTTCTTCAAATTCAATTCCTAAATCATCTTCGTAATCTTTTTCTATTTCTAATTCCCATTCTTCACTATTTGGTTTTTGAATCCGTATTTCCAAATATTCATCATTAACGGCGTAATGATAGTCAAAAACATCTTTTATTTCTTTCCCGTTCACATACAACAGACGGTCCCCAGGTTCGATTTCCATTTCTTCGGCAATGCTTCCGGCTGTTACACCTTTAACGGGATGACCTTTTTTCTTCATTGTAAATCTTGTCCTCTCTGGTTATTACCTTATTAGTATAGCAGTTGTGTTAAAAATTATCAAATGATTTTTGGTTTGTAAAAGAAACAAAAGAATAACACTTTACCCGGAAGCGATCCTTTTGATATAAAATTATACGGCATTTTCGGCCTGGAAAATGGTAAAGATGAGTTAAGCAGCTATTTTAGCGAGGCAGAAAAACTGATTTTTCAGGATAGTCTTGTTGTGGACCAGGAACAGCCTTTACTTGAGTATATTTATAAAGCGGAAATTAAAGAAAGAAGGAATCATCCGGATTACCGAAATGGCGGGAAGTTTTAAATGCAGGAAGTTAATAAACATCGCCGCCCGTAGCAAGCGGCTTTTGTTATGACAAGCCATCTGCTTTATGCAGACGGCTTGTCATAACAACAATATGTGGGATAGACGGTTAGGTTGACAAAGATATCATGCATTCAATTGCGGCGCAGCTGTTATTCGTAATCTGATTTACTACTTGCTCATACCGATACCTTACGGTGTAAGCT
>JAATEU010000313.1 GCA_015655565.1 Clostridiales bacterium | reverse complement strand
TAAAACCAGTATCACCTGTCTTTTCAATACATCCGTCGGTAATACCGCCAAAAAGGACTTCAACACTGGTGGCGGCATCATAAAATCCGTCAATAAATTTCATGGCAGCATCTTGATTTTTACATTTTGCACTCATGGCCACTCTGTTAGAAGACATATTTAAACCGGAATAATCATATGTCCAGCGGGTATCGTAAGTACCTGCATCACAGTCAATATCATAATCCAGGGCACCCAGAGGTTTATACTGCTCATACAGGTCGGGACCAAATTTATCCGTTTCTTCCCAGCCAAAATCAACACCCACAAGTGCATTGCCGTTTTCATCACCACGGGAGAGCGACTGAAAAGCGGAATAATCATTTGTAATTGCATTCTCGTTAATCAATCCCTCTGAATATAAATCCGCAAGATATTTTATCAGGAGTTTATAACGGTCATCCACAGCATAGCTCTTAATAACACCGTCCTCCGCAAAGTATCCGTCGGTACCCCAATTGGTAAGCTGAATACCTAAGCTTCCGATAAGATTCGTTAAGGAATATGCACCGCCAAACCAGCCGTTAAAGTCCATTGGAATTTCATCGTCCGGCTCACCGTTGCCGTTGGCGTCTTCATCCCTAAAGGCAATCAGAACATCTTTCAGTTCTGATAATGTGGCGGGTGCCTTTAAATCAAGATTATCAAGCCAGGCCTGATTAATAAACATAACCGTATTGGTATCAGGCCATTTACCCTGGAATTTCGGAACGCCATAGATTTTTCCTTCATAAGTCTGTGCCAGAGTCCTGGTATCCGGTTCTTCCGTAAACATTGCTGTAATATTGGGAGCATCTTTTTCTATCAGCTCCGTAAGTTCCTGAAACAGGCCATTATAGGTAGAGTAATCCGAATCTGCGGTTGCATTAAAGAGGAGATCCGGAATATCTCCCGATGCAAACCGTGTAGCTTTCGTAGTATCCCAGTCACTGTAAATCTGTTCCCACTCAATATCGACCCCAAGGGACTCTTCCAGTTCCATCAGCCACTCCATATCCTCCACTCCCTGTGTCAGTGGATGTGATACAAAAAGTGCGGTAAGTTTCACTTTCTCTCCCCCGTTCTCAGAATTAGCAGAATCGCTTCCATCTTCTGAAAATAAATTTACTTCATCATTACTCCCACTTTTTCCACAACCTGCTAATGAGGCTGCAAGCACCGCAAATGCCAGTATTAGTGCTGCTATCTTTTTCATTTCGTTTCCTCCAATTCAATCGTTTTTGCCATCCTCACGTAATATGCAAAGTCTGTGTCCCAATACCCGATACCGCCTGCATCCGTAGTAACTTTATTGTAGCAATACGTATAATACGAGTAAATGACTTATTGATTGATTCGGTGTCATTTTGTTAGAATATATCTTTTTACCACCTTCTTATTAGCATAGTTCAACAAATGAAATCCCGGGACAAACGCAGGAAGAAAGATTTAGTAAAAGTTTTCGCCTGCTTCCGGTGTGGTTGGAAGATTTCTGCATTGGAAGGTTCCTCGTAGAACTTTTACTAAATCTACCTTCCTGCGTTTGTCCTGATGAAATCCTGTTTTCCGTTCTTTCTTTCATTAATAGCTCAATTAAAATGTTCTTACAAAATAACACCGAATCAATCGATAAACCATTTATTCATATTAAGTGTATTGCTATAATAAACTTATATAATTATTATCTGTTTACCCACAATATGAATGGAACAGTTTCCGCTGCAGTATGAGACTGCTTCGGTCAAATATTGGTGTTATCAGTATTTATAGATAAATCATAGGGCAGATTTGTTTCCAAAATATTGGATTGTAAGTACATGCGTTGAGTTTGATAGAAATCACTGTAGGCTTTGAGTAAGAATAGTCAAAGGATGTGAGTCTGGTTGTATGCATATGAATTCTCAGTAAATACCCCATTAATCTATGCTTATACTGGTAAATTTAAAGCTCCTTCCCCCGACTGGAAACACGCTAATTTTTCCTTGATGGATTACGAGCTGTTTGTCATAACAGATAACTGTTTATTTATTGCAGACGATAACGGCCGGTATAAAGTAAACAAAGGTGAACACTTACTTTTATCACCTACTCCTAATAACACAAGATATGGATATTATCCGTCCGAATGCAGCTTTTACTGGTTACATTTTTCCTGTCCTCATGACATAATCTTAAGAAATAATATAAAAACCCTGAATCCCGAAAAAAATAAGCTTTATATTCCTATACAGGGGGTTTTATCCGCTCCCGAAAAGGTTGTTATTTTAATGAAACAATTACAGGATTCCATACGTTCAAATTATGATTCAACTTTTGAGAATTATACCACCACTACAATTCTCTGTGAAATTTTCAATCAGTTTTTTCCTTGGAGAAATACCCGGACATCCAACTCAAACAGGCAGATTTATAATGATATAATTGATTATGTGAAGCTTACAATAAACAGAAATGTTAAAGTTTCTCATATAGCGGAACATTTCGGATATAATGAAAAATATCTGTCACATTTATTCAGCAATATAGAAGGCTTACCTTTGAAACAATACATATTACAGGAAAAAATGGAATTGGCAAAATATATGCTTTCAGATACCAATGACACAATTAACCAGATTGCATTATCTTTATGTTTTTCAGATAGTCATAATTTTATGAAAGCTTTTAAAAAGATAGTTGGTTTTACACCAACCGAATATAGAAATGCATATTCGAAGCGATTACTTTATGATAAATAATTTATAACTGCCCGGCCGCTATCTCCCGCAAGCTATTTTCATACGTTTTTCATGAATATGCGCGGTTCGGCGGTACCAAAACAAGTGCCATGGAAATCAACCTGTTTTCCATGGCATTCCGTTCATCTTTATACTGATTATAAAATCTTTTTTAAAGTCATTTAATCACAGGTAAAGTACTTCCTGCAGGAATAACCCTCTGGCTTCCGCCGTCATACCGGCCATTTCACGATTTCCGCTCTCTAAAATTTCTTTCATCGAATCAGGTTCCCTGCTCCCTTCTCCAATTTCAATCAAGGTTCCGGCCATAATCCTTGCCATATTAGGCCAAAAGTCATCTGCTTCAATTGTAATCACAATTTCATTGATATCAGAATAAATGTCGATCTGATTTATGGTTCTTTCTGTGGATTTCTTCATTCGTTTATTATCAGAAAATGCTTTAAAATCATGTTTTCCAATCAAATGCTTCGCACCTTGCCTCATTTTTAAGACATCCAGCTTGTGAAAACTGTAATAATTGTATTTTCTCTCAAAAACAGAAGGCACTTCACCCATGGAAATTTTATATTCATAACGAAAAGCCTTCGCATTAAAACTGCTGTGGAATCTTTCCGGAACCTCGGCTACCTCCGTTACCGCTATGTCCCTGGGAAGGAAACGGTTTAAATAATGCTTTATTTCAAACAATTTCATATCCGTATTAGTTGAAAAGTTCGCTATTTGTGCATAAGCATGAACACCGGCTTCCGTCCTGGCCGCACCGATAACAGTAACCGGACCGTTTTCCATTTTACTTAATACACTTTCCAGTTTATCCTGTATGGTTATACTCTTGGTATTACCGGCTTGTTTTTGCCAGCCGTCATAACGGGAACCGTCATATTCCAATACTAATTTAATGTTGCGCATAGTAAACTCCTTTATTAACTAATTTTCTTTATTATCCAACATATCCACCAAAAAGTCCAGCTTTATTCATAATCTTCCAGGGCAAACGCAGGAAGTAAAATTCTGTAAAAGTTGCTGCCTGCTGTCAGATGCAGTTGTCCTATTTTCCCGGTAAACTGTCAGGCAGATGATTTTACTATTAAAACAGGCTGCCTTAAACGAATCAAGGCAGCCCTTATCTTTCTTACCGCTGACGATACGAAAGTGATTTGAAAGATAAATACACAGCAGTGCATTTTACCTGTTTTGTGCGGAGCAAATTTTATACTTCAAATAACAAATCGCCATAAGTAGGAACCGGCCATACTTCTTTGTCAACGATTAACTCCAGTTCATCAATTGGTGTCCTAAGGTCCGACATAGCCGGGAAAACAACTTCTCTAAAATATAACGCCTGTTCAGCACCTTCTTTTTCCGCTGCTTTAGCAACGTAAGACTGAAGCTTGCCAAGTACTGCCTTCGCAGCTGCCAATAAAGAAGAGGTTTCTTTCAATAAGCTCTCCTGTACACTGACATCCGCACCCGGAACAGCTGTTTTCACTGCATTAATGGAACCGGCCAGGCTGGAAGCATATTTAATAACTGCCGGAATATAGAGCTTGTTTGCCATTTCAATCATTGTCTTAGCTTCAATATTAATTGTCTTTGAATATGCCTCATATTCAATTTCGGCACGGGAATGAAGTTCCGCTTCAGAAAATACCTTGTGCTTTCCAAATAATTTAACTGCTTTCTCAGAAACCATGGTAGGAATTGCTTCAACCATGGATTTAATATTCGGTAAACCTCTTTTTTCTGCTTCTGCAACCCATGCATCCGAATAACCATTGCCATTGAATACGATTCTTTGATGATCCGTAACGGTCTTCTTAATTAAATCATGAACTGCCACATCAAAATTATCCGCTTTTTCCAATTTATCCGCGAAATTACAAAGTACATCTGCAACAATAGTATTTAATGTAGTATTGGGGCCGGCTATAGACATAGAAGAACCAACCATACGGAATTCAAATTTATTACCGGTAAATGCAAATGGTGAAGTACGGTTTCTATCGGTAGCATCTTTTCCGAACTTGGGAATTGTATGTACCCCGATATTTAATTTGCCGCCCTGTTTACTGCTGGTAGCTTCACCGGTTTCAATTAATTGTGTTAATACATCTGCCAATTGTTCTCCAAGGAAAACGTAAATAATAGCCGGGGGTGCTTCATTAGCGCCTAATCTGTGGTCATTGCCTGGATTAGAAGCAGAAAGGCGGAGAAGATCCGCATTCTCATCAACAGCCTTTAATACCGCAGCTAAGAATAATAAGAACTGTACATTTTCATGAGGTGTCTTACCCGGATCAAGGAGGTTCTTGCCGGTATCCGTAACGACGGACCAGTTGTCATGTTTACCGGAACCATTTACACCTGCAAAAGGCTTTTCATGAAGCAGGCAGGCTAAACCGTGACGGTTGGCAATTTTTCTCATGCATGCCATAACTAATTGGTTATGGTCGGTAGCAATATTAGCGGTAGCATAAATAGGCGCCAACTCGTGCTGTGCCGGAGATACCTCATTATGCTGGGTTTTAGCCAAAATACCAAGCTTCCAGCATTCTTCATTTAATTCCTTCATGAAAGAAGATATTCTTTCTTTCAAACTGCCGAAATAATGATCTTCCAATTCCTGTCCTTTCGGAGGCATGGCACCAAACAAGGTACGTCCGCTGAAAATTAAATCTTCCCTCTTTAAATATTTTGCTTTATCAATCAGAAAATATTCCTGTTCCGGTCCTACGGAGCAGGATACGAAGTTTACATCATCATGTCCAAATAACTTTAATATACGGACGGTCTGGTCACTGAGCGCTTCCATGGAACGGAGAAGAGGTGTTTTCTTATCCAATGCCTCCCCTGTATAGGAACAAAAAGCAGTCGGAATACATAAGGTAACACCGGCCGCATCTTCTCTTAAAAATGCAGGTGAGGTACAATCCCATGCCGTATAACCTCTTGCTTCAAAAGTTGCCCTTAAACCGCCTGAGGGGAATGAAGAAGCATCCGGTTCACCTTTAATTAATTCTTTGCCGGAAAACTCCATCAGAATCTTTCCGTCGGAAGTCGGACTGATAAAGGAATCATGCTTCTCAGCAGTAATACCGGTCATAGGCTGGAACCAATGGGTAAAGTGCGTTGCACCCCTCTCAATTGCCCAGTCCTTCATTGCATTTGCAACGACATCAGCAACAGCAGGCTCTAAATCCTCACCGTTTTGAATTGTTTTTTTCAGTGTAGCATAAGTTTTCTTTGGCAAACGTTCAATCATGGTTGCATCATTAAACACATCAATTCCAAAGATTTCTGTTAATTTTTCTGCCATAATAATAAAACTCCTTCCATTCATTTTATATTTATAATT
>JAATEU010000441.1 GCA_015655565.1 Clostridiales bacterium | reverse complement strand
TGTTCCAGACTCTTTTCTTCTCCTCCTGAAATCAGATAACGCAAGCCGGTAAAAGCTTCATTGGTTTTTGTCACTAATTCCACCTGGGATATGGCTGCGATGCTGGATAAAGCTTCACCGCGGAAACCTAAACTGGTAACCTTTAACAAATCTTCGGCTGTTCTTATCTTGCTGGTGGAATGGCGCAGAAAAACAAGAGGCATATCCTCCTCCCCAATACCGGAACCGTTATCCGTGATCCGGATCATATTGATGCCGCCTTCTTTTATTTCTACCGTTATTGCATTTGCACCTGCATCAATTGCATTTTCGACCAATTCCTTTACTACGGCAGCCGGCCGTTCTATTACTTCCCCGGCAGCTATCTGGTTAATTGTTTTTTCATCCAATATGGATATCATGGTATCACCTCCTGTATTACAACCGGTCTTTGCAGCTATTCAAACGTACCGACAATCGTTACCGGTTTTTAATCTTTTGCTGCAGCTGATATAATTTATTCATTGCATCCATAGGCGTAATGCTGTTCATATTTAAATCCCTTAATTCCATTATAACATCCTCATTGGAATTATAATCAAACAATGATATCTGCTCCGGAATATCCGGGTGTTTTTTTCCGGGTTTTGATAAAGGTCCGGAAAGTACTCCCGGTTCCATAATAAGATTGTCTTTCGAGGCGGGAACAGAATTATTCGTATTGATAGCCTTTGCTTTTTCCGCAATGTCATTTTTGCTTAATTCATCGACTATTTCATAGGCTCTCTTTAAAACACTGTCAGGAACGCCGGCTAATTTAGCCACTTGTATGCCGTAACTCTTATCGGCGCCGCCCTTTATGATTTTGCGGAGGAATATAATATCTTCTCCATGTTCCTTCACGGCAATGCAATAATTGTTTACACTGTCTAATTTGCCTTCTAATTCTGTTAATTCATGATAATGGGTCGCAAATAAAGTTTTGGCCCCCAATAATTTTGGATTGCTGATATGCTCCACAACAGCCCAGGCAATGCTTAACCCGTCAAAGGTACTGGTACCCCTTCCGATTTCATCTAAGATCAAAAGACTGTTTTTCGTCGCATTCCGCAGAATATTGGCTACTTCCGTCATTTCAACCATAAAGGTACTTTGGCCGGAAGCTAAATCATCCGAGGCACCTACTCTGGTAAATATCCGGTCAACGATGCCAATGTCACCATGGGAGGCCGGTATAAAGCTGCCGATTTGTGCCATAAGCACAATCAATGCAGCTTGCCGCATGTAGGTGGATTTACCGGCCATATTAGGACCGGTGATAATGGAAATACGGTTCTCCTTATTATTTAAGTAAGTATCATTTGTTACAAACATATCATTGGAGAGCATCTGTTCCACAACCGGATGCCGGCCGTCCTTGATATCAATGATGCCGTCCTCATTAATGGAAGGACGGTTAAAATTATTTCGTTCCGCAACCAATGCCAAAGAGGTAAACACGTCTGTTTTGGCAATTGCTTTGGCAGTCTGCTGGATCCGGCCAACTTCATTTCCAATCCGGTCACGGATTTCACAGAATATATTATATTCTAAGGAAAACAGCTTGTCCTCGGCACCTAAAATAACATCTTCCAGTTCCCTTAATTCAGGAGTTGTGTAACGTTCTGCATTGGCCAGTGTCTGCTTACGTATCCAATTCTCAGGTACTAAATTCTGATAGGAATTGGTTACTTCTAAATAATAACCAAATACGCGGTTGAATTTAATTTTTAAATTTTTAATACCGGTTTTCTCTTTTTCTTTTGATTCCAGTTCCGCAAGCCAGGTCTTTCCTTCTGTTTTTGCTTTTCTTAACTTATCAACTTCATCATGATACCCGTCCTTAATGATACCGCCTTCCTTAACTGCAAGGGGCGGTTCTTCCACGAGGGCCTGTTCAATTAAGGTATGGATATCCTCTAAAGGATCTAATTCCGTATGTATTTGTTTTAATAGCTTAACAGAAGTGTATTCAAGAAGCTGTTTAATATGGGGAAGCATGGATAAGGAGGATTTAAAAGCAATTAAATCCCTGGGACCTGCACTTTTATAACTGATGCGGCCGATTAAACGCTCTAAATCATAAATTGGATTAAGATATTCCCGGATTTCTTCCCTTGTTT
>JAATEU010000048.1 GCA_015655565.1 Clostridiales bacterium | reverse complement strand
GCCACTTCCGTACTGCCTGCTTATTGTAATTACATTCTTCATAACAGCACCCTCACCTTTCACTTTTCCAAGCAGGCTTGCAAATTACGTGTTCATGATCTCGTTGCTCCAATCGGTATCTGCAAGCTAGCTTGCAATTCCTCATTCCGCTTTCATTATATCATAGCGATTCCTTCCTGTGAACCTATTTTTCCGGTTTTGGAATTCTTAACTAAAGTTAATGAAAAACTTTTATATACTTTAATATTATTTTTCTTCTTAAGGATATATTTTTATATATGGAATCAATAAGCTCCTGATAAAACTTTTCTGCTTCCTCCGCTTCTGCTTTTGAAATTAAATTTTGGTTAAATCTTGCTTTTAAAACAATATCCATAAATTGTTTAAACCTGCCGGGCTGTATGATTTTCCAGTCTTTTTCGATCTGAACCGCCGCTTCCTGGTAAGTCAATTCCTCATTTACGGATATTTGATAATAATCCAGCATCCTTCTGATTTCATTGTACCGAAGCAGTGCCCTCTTACTGAAATCCCTGGTTTTCTGGGCATTTTTCCGCTTTTCCATAATGAACAAAGCTCTGAGTAAAATAATCAGGGCAACACCCAGCATCAGAATAATACTCCCCAGGATTATCCACCCGATTTTTTTAATATACGACCGGAAATTAATATTCTGGTTGTCTGATTTTGCCGCATCCTTTCCCGAAGTTTCTTTATCCCCGGCGGCCGGTACTTCTGCTTTCTCATCAAATTCTTCCTGCTTCTTCGTTCCTTCCTCTTTCGCACCCATCTTTGGACTTTGTGATGAGGATACGGAAGGCGTGGTATTTATAAGAGGATTTACCTGGTTCAGTAAAGTCTCCGAAAGACCGGAAGCGTCAACATTGCCGCTATACCCCGGCGTTACATCAACCGGAATCCATCCGAATCCATCTAAATATACTTCAACCCAGGCATGAGCATTGGCATCCGGTATGTCTATGGTTTTGACCGTTACCTGATATTCTTTTACCGTACCGTTTATCCGCTCCTTCACGGTTTTAAGACCCGCATTATCACCCTGGTTTATATCTGTTTGTTTCACGACATAACCTTCCACATACCTGGCCGGAATTCCAATAGTCCGAAATATCATGGTTGCTGCTGAAGCATAATGGGAACAGTAGCCGGTCTTATTTTCGTACAAAAAATATTCACTAAAATCCTTACCCTTAGGCAGGATGCCAGGGGTTAAGGAATAGACCGTGTTGTTCTGCAGAAAGCTCTTGATCGATTGGATTATTACATTCAGTGCATTGGAGCCAACTTGTTTTTTGATATCATCGTAATGAATGGTTCCAAAATCATTTTTAATACGCTCCAGACTGTTTTCCGGGACACGTGTATAAGTATCATAAACAAACTCCCTGTATGCCTGTTCATAAGCCCTATACTCATTAAGCTCTGTTAAGAGGGACCAGGAATTTACTGTCCCGCTTACTTCATCTCCAATAACAGTAATTGTATTATAATAGTTCAAACAATTTTCAAATTCTGTTTCTTCGTCAAATTGAAGCAGAACATTGTAATTGCTGTAATAATCAAGTTTATATGATTTCTGTCTCTTTTTAGAAGTTACATATTCCGGATCCGTTGCCTCCATAGCTCCATCGGCTGCAAATTCCGAATAGTAAGGTGCATAGACATAATCCCGGTTGGAATGAAGACATTCCACCTCAATTTCACCGGAGCAAAATGCAAAATCCGGATAAACCGCTTCATCTAACCCCTGGATTAAAGATAAAAAATAGCTGCTCTGGTTGCCAATTGTAAAATTACTATGTTCCCATAACTCCGCCACTTTATCATAAGCTTCCAGATCTGTTTTATTTAATCCCTCCCAGTGATCTCCCATATACTCGCTTCCAACATAACCTTTTAGATACATGCTGGTCCCAATTATAGGGGCTTTTATTCTTAAGGCTGTTTCATAATTGAAATTTACTTCTCCGATTCTTCCCAATTTTCCGCCGCTCAAACCTCCGGTAGCCGTAATGCCTTTAAACAGCTCAAAACTTTCTATTTTAAAGGAACTGATATCATTAATTGCATCCTCCAGGGAAAATTCCATCATTTTTTTTTGAATTTTTTGTTTTGTATCGGCAATGTCGACATACTTAGCATAAAACTCAGGTGTAAACACAGCGGATAGGATTAAAATCAGCGACAGCATTACAAAAGCTGACAGACCACCTATTTTTAGGCCAATAATGTATTTGAAGTTTTGCTCCAATAACCGGTTTTCTGCCTTTTGTTTTTCATGAAAGCTTTTTAAATTAAAGTGTCTGTGTTTCTCTTTCAGCGTAGTGCCCATTCCTATAACACCGATTACACATGCCAAATAAAAACCGAAAGGCAGCGGAGACGGAATATATCCAACTGTAAAGGATAAAATAACGATAGGTAACGTAACAATTATAAATAACGCCCGAAATGTATTTTTTAAGATTACACCACAGAGCATTTGACTTAACAGTATGGAGACAAAGATAAAAAATACAGTAATAACTGTTTTTGCTTCATAATCTTCTACCAGATATTTCAGTACGCCGGAATTATAATATACATTAAATTTACCGATATAAATATTTTCAATATGCCAGAACCCATTTTTTATTTCATCCCGGAACACATATCCTGCCAACAGATAAATCAAAAAGGTTAAATGCAGACAATACTTGAAGCCCGGCAGCGTAAACATTACAAAAAAATATAATACGGAAATAAGAATCACTGTAAATAAAGCAGTTACATTCACCTCAATATCCAGGCCGCTGATAAAACAAAATATTGTCCCATAAACACCTGAAGTTATCAGTACATATTGTAAAACCTTCAGCAATGGCGAAATCAATATTTTATTAGTTAAAGTTATCCGGTTTCTTCGGGTAAATTCAATGCCATTATGTTTATCCCCTGTTTTCTTCCGAAACAATGGTATCACTCCCTTCCATAACCCTGCATAAAACCTATTGCCATAATTGCATCATTTATATTGTTTAAATCCAGTTCATAGAAGATTACCCGCATATCTTTTAATAAGCTTCTGACCTCTTCCCTTACGGGATGCACATCCAACTCATTAACATACATAAGGTATAATATAGCACCTTTATAATTATCCGCCCAACAATAAAGGTCCTCTTCCTTAAGTACTGAAGTAATATAAATCATATGCGTATCATTTTCAGCCCCACGGCTTATGTCATGCCTGCCGATAACAGAATCTCCGGGCGAAACCGGCATTCTTAAGAAAGCTTCCATCACCGTAAAACTATCCGTCTGATTACGAATCACAAACTGCCTTAAGCGGTCCTGATCATACCAGACAAATTTATGAATATGTTCCCTTAACAAAAGGGAACAGGATACAGACAGGGCACAGTCCAGTAATCCATCCACATACTGCAGTCTTTTTTCACCCTTTTCCCCACAATATATATCGAATAATATTACTATGGATTCTCTGATTGGATCACTAAATTCCTTGATCATTAATTCTTCCTGCTTATAGCTGAGCTTCCAATGAATACGGTTTTGTTTATCCCCTTCTCTGTATTCCCGGATTCCGAATACTTCCGATGGGTCGTCACCTGGTTTATATTTTGAATAAATATCACTGTCAACCATAATTTTATTGTTTTCAGCTATGATATCCTCCGATATTTCATAGGCTTCCGGAATAACCGCTATTTTAATTGCCTGATTAATCTTTTTATTTATGGAACAAAGATGGAAATAATCATACAGCCTTATTTTTTTAATTTCAAATATTAAATTCCCGCAGTATTTGGAAGTAATCTGGCAGGATACATTTTGGGAACTTTTCTGATCCAAAGTAATCTGTATATTTTCTTTTTTTATTTCACCGGAAAATTCATTATAATATTGTATTAACATATCCATACGTGATATGGGGAAAATAGATGTATTTTTAAGATTTACCGTTAAATTCAGAAATTCCTCTTTTCCGGCCGCCCGGGTAGTCGTATCCAATTTGACCGTTACTTTAAAAGAGGAAACAATTGCGATCCCCAGCAGAACAAGCGGCAGTATAACTGCCACTAAAAAAATGACCCCCATAAAGTATTCATTATATAATATTGCAAAAAGTCCCGAGATTATAAGAAACAGAAGATAACCCAATTTATTTCTTACCATATAACACCTCTTATTCAACCGACCCTAGGAGCCTGTACCTGTTTTAAAATAGTATCAATCATTCGATCCATAGTCATATCATTTATTCTCGCCTTGGGCTTTAAGAACATACGGTGGGAAGCTACATCATGAAAAACCACTTTTACGTCATCCGGTATCATATAATCCCTGTTATAAATAAAAGCATTTGCTTTCGCCATATTAGTCAGCGCAAGGGTTCCCCTTGGACTTAAGCCTAATTGGATTAACGGATGTTTTCTTGTCTGCAGCACAATTTTAACGATATATTCATAGATGCTGTCATGAATAAAAACCTTCTCAACCAGGGCCTGCATGTCAAGAATGTCTTTTTTGTTTACTACGGTCTGAACCATTGACAACGGATTTATATCCTGCCTGCCTTTTAACATTTCCACTTCACTGAGTATATCGGGATAACCCATTGTTAATTTAATCATAAACCGGTCCAATTGCGATTCCGGAAGCATTTGGGTTCCAATCGACCCGATTGGATTCTGGGTTGCAATTACGGTAAACGGTTTGGGCACCTCTCTGGTGATACTGTCAATCGTCACATTTCCTTCCTCCATAACCTCTAATAAGGCTGATTGTGATTTAGGAGACGTCCGGTTGATTTCATCAGCAAGAAATAAATTACACATAACCGGACCAGGTTTAAATTGATATTCCCCGCCCTCTTTATCTAACAGATGATAACCCACCACATCCGTGGGCAGTACATCCGGAGTAAATTGAAGTCTGTTATGCTCTAAATCCATAGCCCGGGAAAAAGCAAGGGCCAGTGTAGTCTTTCCTACACCCGGTATATCTTCAATCAGGATATGACCTTTTGCCAATATTGCAGTTAAAACCTTACTTATTATGTGATTCTTGCCTATTATTACTTTACTTACTTCATTAATAATGTGCTTCGAATTTTCTGAATATGCCGTCATTATATGCTCCCCTTAAAATTTCAACATTTTTTACTATAATACAGCTTAGCGGAAGATACTTTTGTCTTCCGCTAAAAGGCGGTGCTTTTCCGCCGTAATTCGGTTACAGGAATTTTTTTTACTTCACTATGATATATTACTATAACTTATGTTGTAAATAATTTCAAGATTTATGTTATATTTATGCAAAAAATAAATCCACCCCCGCATAAAAGGGGGAATTTTCTTGATAGATTAAAATCAGCCCGTCTCTAAACTCATTGATTTTAATACTTGATAAAGGCATCAACGCCATTCCAGGCACAAGTAAAAATCGAAAGGTTATGAGACAGGCTCATCAATTATGAATGGCATCCACACATGGACGCTGGTGTCAGCGAAATAAATGTATGGTTCCTTCATCATTTAATTTTTTTATTATGGTTGCTGTAACCGGAAGCAGAAAAATACCTAATACACCCAATAATTGTGCCCCTACGAAGATGCAGATTAAGGTCACAATCGGATGCAGTCCGATCTGCTGTCCTATCACCCTTGGTTCTAAGGTCTGCCTGACAACTGTAATAATAACATATAATATCAAAATTCCGAATCCAATGAAATTATTTCCGAAAATAAAGGCAATTATGCACCAAGGCAGCAATACCGCTCCTGTACCAAGTATCGGCAGGATATCAACTATAGCTACCAGGGCTCCCATCAAAAACGGATTTGGTATCTTAAGAAACCAGAAGCCTGCCGATAATTCCAAAAACGTAATTATAATTATAACAGCATAGGCCTTAATAAATTTACCAATTGTCCCAATAACATTATCTTTCACTTTTATTATAATAATTCTTTTTTCTTTAGAAAATTGTTTTAATACAAAGCCTGCAATACGGTGATAATCTATTGTAAAGAAAAAAGACGACACAATCGTAAAAATAAAATTAATAAGAATGGACGGAACCTGACCTGCAAAGCCTGTTATTACACCAAGAACCGTAGACGAAGCTGTTGTGAGGAAGGAAAAAATAGAATTATTAATACTATCAAAAATATCTTCCAGATAGAATTCTATGTCCGGAAACCGGCGCAATAAATCGCCGGCAGTTGTATTAAGTGCAGGTTCAATAAAATCTTTATAGAGTTTAGGAACCTGGTAAACTAAATCCTGCAGGAAGGAAAATACCTTAGCACTTACCAAAGTTGCCAGAAAAGCTATGAAACTGTAAAAAACCAGAAGAATAATTATGGAAACAAAAGGACGTCTCAGATGCAGTTTATCTGACACCAAATCAATAGTCGGCCTTAAGAAAGCTGCAACTATCAAGCCGATGACAAATGGCATCAGTAAAGGTAGAAAATATTTAATGCTGATGTACGCAAGTCCCAATATTACCGTAAAATAAGCAAAATGTATAAGAAACGCCTTTTGCTTTCCCGAATTCATTCTTCTTCTCCTCTTCCAGCGTATTCCAATTAAAATTTTTACAATATTTTAATGTTGGCTCTTTTTCCCACTACTGCTAATTTATCATTCGACTTTAATACTATATCCTATCCGCAGTATCACCAGTCCTTTCAGGAATTTTTCATCACTATGCTTTCTATATCATTTGCGACATCTTCACAAGCATCACAGCATTTTTCCAATCTGCGGAATATTTCTGTCCAAACCATTAATTCAACGGGATCTTTTGTCGTTTTATACAGATTACGCACCCCATTAACATAAAGTGCATCTCCTTCTTCCTCTAAACGGTTTATTTCTATGATTTCAGAATGCAGCCTCTTAGATTTTTTAAAGTTTTGGAATTCCGCTAAAGCAACATCCATGGATTTGCAGCAATCCACAATCATTTCCGTAAATTTTAAAATTTCAGGCCGGATGGATTTTACATTAAATATATCAATACAAATTAACACATCCTCAATAGCATCCGTAACATCATCAATTTTCTGGGACAGACTGGTAATATCCTCCCGTTCAATGGGCGGAAGGAATTCCTTCACCAGCCTGTTCAGCAGGTCATGCTTGGCTATATCGGCAGAATGCTCAATATTATGCATTTCACGGATCTTTTCTTCAATCTTTAAAATATTGAATTCCCGTAAGGTCTTATTCAAAATTTCTGCCGAATTCAATGAAAATCTTGATAAATTAACAAAAGCTTCAAAATAATTATATTCTTTTTTGCCGTTCATTTCAATATCCTTTCTTAATCTTTTATAGGTAAATAAGTTACATATCTTCCATATGACTAAAATATTAAAAAATCTTCATAAATATATATGCCATTAGAAATCCAACCACACCACATCCCGGGAATGTCAATATCCAGGCAATCACCATTTCCTTTACTACACTCCAGTTGACGGAAGAAAGTCTTTTGGAAGCACCGACACCCATTATTGCGGTTGTCTTGGTATGGGTTGTACTGACCGGAAATCCGAAAACGGAAGATATAAGCAGACTGACTGCCGCAGCAGCATCCGCTGCAAAGCCTTGATATGTATTCAGTTTTACCATTCCCATTCCCACTGTCTTAATAATGCGGTAACCGCCTATGGAGGTACCAAGCGCCATAACTACCGAGCACAGAATCATCAGCCAGACCGGAATTGTAAAATCGGTTACATCACTCTGTCCATTGGCAAGGAAGATTCCCAGCATAAAAACCCCCATAAATTTTTGCCCATCCTGTGCTCCGTGCATAAAAGCCATGGCAGCCCCGCCGGCTATCTGGGCCTTTTGGAAAAAAGGCCTTGTCTTACGCTTGTCCGACTTTCTAAAGAAGAATATTATAATACGGACTACAATAAAGCCGATACCAAAACCCATTGCCGTAGAAATAAGCAGACCATAAATAACCTTAATCCATTCACTGCCGTTAATTCCGGAAAGTCCGCCCTGCAAAGCAATTGCCGCACCGGAAAGACCTGCTATCAGTGCATGGCTTTCACTGGTGGGTATTCCAAATGCCCATGCTGCAGTTGCCCATATAACGATTGCAAATAATGCGGCACACAGTGCTATTAAAGAATCCTTTGAATCCCCCCCGAAATCCACCATATTATAAATTGTCTGGGCAACCGTCGCATTAAAAATAGTCATAACGAATACACCTAAAAAATTAAATACTGCCGCCATTACAATCGCTGTTTTAGGACTCATGGAACGGGT
>JAATEU010000402.1 GCA_015655565.1 Clostridiales bacterium | reverse complement strand
TTTTTTTACGATATTATTACTTTTTGTAATATTTTTTCGAACCCTGCCCTTTTATCAGCAATATCTTTGCAAACGCTTTTTTCAGTCATTTTTTTATCTACCGCCGGATACTAAGCGGGCTTTGGCAACTTCCAAATAACTTGATTTTTCCTGTTCCCTGCCGGGCATTTATTTTGGTTCAGGCTGTAGTTAAGCTTTTTTGTTAAATTAGTATAAATGTTCCGTCATTAAATCCGGATATAATGGTCATATTATTAATATTCCAAACATATATTGACATGCTTTTCAATAAATGTTACTATAATTTCTATCATATAAAATAATATTAAGAAATTTTTTTAAGCAGGCAAACATTATGAGAAAGATATTTTATTCTTCTAAATTGCATAAAACGATTTTAAGTACTTCCATTACCGGTAAAATCCGGACAGGTATGCTGGTAATTTCCATATCTATTTTAATTGCTTTTATGTCTATTTCAATATCGTACTCTTATCAAAATATGCTGGAAGAGTCTATAGATTCTGCTTACAAAAATTTAGTATTTTCTCAAAATAATTTAGATAATATGCTAAATATGATTACAAATTATTCTGTTATTTTGCTATCGGATGAAAAAATACAGGATAATCTTACGCAAAAAGAAAAACCTGCTTTATCGGAATTATCCAGAATTGAAATCACCATGCGCAATCGTATTAATGCTATTGTGAGTTCCTTTTCAACAATTAATGCTGTCCTGATTTATGACAACTGGGGAAATATATACGAATCCGGTATTACTTTACTGAATTCTGATCCCTTTCTATCAACATTGCCTGAAAAACTTCCGTTCTGGGAAACAACGAAACCGGCCTCTTACTATATTGCCGTGCCCGGAAAAACCCTGCGGCCGGATGTTATTTCCTTTGTAAGGACCATTAATGATTACAAAACCGGCCGGAATGTGGGGTTTTTAGAAATTTGTATTGATGAATCCTACATTTCCAAAACCTATTCTGCAAGTACCTTCGGTGCAGAAAGCATGTACATTGTTTCAGAAGATAATTCTATCATCAGCCACCCTGATACAAAAAAACTTTATACACAGGCTAATCTTCCCCTTCATAAATTTGACGGACATAGAAATTATATCATTGTTGATGACAAATTTATTATTTATGAAAAATACGATCAATTTAATGCTTACCTAATCAACGAAATTTCCCAAAGCACTATTCAGGAAAAAATTAACCGGATGATTACCGTTATGATTTTAGCAGGTATTTTATTAATTACATTATGTATTGCCATTTCCAATTTAATATCAAAGAACCTGACAAAAAATCTTTCTTTGCTCATAGCCGCTACTAATGAAATTAATAATGGGAACTGGGACGTAAAAGTAAATACAACCTCACAGGACGAAGTGGGTATTCTTACTCAAAACTTTAACCGTATGCTTGATAAAATACAGCAGGGAACAAAAAGTCTGATACAGGAGCAGAAATTAAAACGTGAATTTCAATTGGAACTGCTGAATCAACAGATTAACCCGCATTTTTTGTATAATACACTTGATAATATCTGTGCATTAGCAGAATTAAACCATATAGAGGAACTGCTGTCCATGGTAGATAATCTTTCCCGTTTTTATCGGGGCGTGCTCAGCAAAGGAAGTATCGTCATCCCTCTTAATGAGGAAATGCAAATAGCGGCCAGTTACTTGAATATCATGCATATCCGTTATAATAAAAGCTTTACTTATGACTTTAATATTCCTGAAAGCATCTATAATAATACCGCTCTTCGCCTGACCTTACAGCCTATTTTGGAAAATTCCATCTACCATGGTTTTCAACTCCACAGACCCGGCGGCCGTATCCGGATATCAGCCAGAAGCTTTAATACTTTTATATTAATCATTGTTACAGACAACGGAATTGGCATGGATATTGATACGCTAAAGGCCCTTTTTGCAAAACAAATTGCCAATAATACCAGGAAAGGCTTTGGTTTAATGAATGTACATGAAAGAATCCGACTATATTATGGTGAAAAATATGGCATGAAAATATACAGTAAAAAAGATAAAGGTACCCGAATTATTATTAAAATGCCTAAAGGCCAATGGAGGGATAAAGATAATGTTTAATATAATAATTGCAGAAGATGAATATTTAATCCGGGAACGAATTAAAAAAATGCTGGATTACACTCTCTTGGGATTTAAAATTATTCACGATGTGGATAATGGAAAAGATGCATATGAATTCATTGTAAAAGAGAAGCCCCATTTAGCAATTTTAGATATTAAAATGCCCCTTATGACAGGACTTGAAATAGCCGAAAAAATACACGAGGAAAATTTAGGCACAAAAATTGTAATTTTAACAAGTTACAACTATTTTTCATTTGCACAGCAATCTATAAAATATGGTGTGTTTGCATATCTTTTGAAACCAATTAATAAAAATGAATTAAAATCACTGTTAATACAAGTACGGGACGAAATTATAAAAAACAACCGGTTAACAAATATTGTCATTTCTTATCAGGCTGAATGGAAAGAAAAAATAATGATAGACTATGTTTCAGGCAAAACTTTAGATTCGGAAGAAGTGTCATGCATAAAATCTATTCTTAATCCTGAAAATGATTGCACTCCTTTCCTGATACTTTTAAAAATAGAAAATATAGACGGCGAATCAGGTGTTTCCGGAAAAATCCAACAAATTTCAGAAAAACAATCCGTTTTCCCTTCATTCTTTTTCTTTTGCTATACAGACAATATTCTGGGTATTTTAATTAACAAACCTTATTCATTAAAGTTATCGATTCAAATAGCCAGCTTACAAAATCTGCTTTTGAAAAATTTTCACTATTCTATAAATATCGTAATCAATCCGGAAATAATTAAAATAAATAACTTACCTGATATTTTTAAAAGTTCTTTAAATTCATTACAAGATACTGTGTTTTTAGGAAAAAATGTAATACTGCATATAAAGAATCCTCTTCCGGGAACTAACAACACTGCACCATATCCTAACAGCATACGGGATTCTCTGCTCCTAAACTTAAGAACAGGTGACATAGAAAACATAAACTATATATTGGAACGCGCATTTAGGAATTTAAAAGAGAAATCTCCTTCTCAGCATAATCTATATATATTACTTTCCGAGATATTATTAACATGCAATCTATATATAAATGAAGTTAATTCCCTCCCTGACGATAACGATTCATTTTATATTCATGAATTGATTGAAAATTATATTTTTTTAGATGACATTGCCTTATGGTGCAAAGAATTTATTAAAAATATTATTTGTAATAAAAATATTTCACTGAACAATACCACTCAGATGCTGGTTCGGAGAGTTCAGCGATTAATCGAATCTTCTTACTCAAATGCCGCGTTGGATTTAAATTATATTTCTGAAGAGACAGGTTACAGTCCAAGCTACCTAAGTGGAACATTTAAAAAAATTACGGGGTTTTCCGTTGTGCAATATATTACAAAATGCAGGATGGAGGCAGCGTTAAAATTACTTTTAAGCAACAAAATAAAATTAACTGATTTATGTGAAAAAGTAGGATATTCTGACTCATTTTACTTTAGTAAACGTTTTAAAAGCTTTTTTGGATATTCCCCATCAGAATATATTAGCAATAATGGTCCGAAAAATCCTTTTTAAGTTGGGATTTTACTTTTTTTCATCTTAATGATATTGCCGGGATCAGCGTTGCCGACGATATCATTAGGATGATTAATCCTATTCAGAAAAAAGGTATGCGCCCCATGCAATTCAATACCATCAAGGCCAGCTTTTTTGCAAATCTCAGCACCCCGGATAAACCAATCTCTGATTTTGACTAATTCTTGTTTTGTCAACTTGTTGACATCCCTCAGTTTCCATAAGGAAGCAGCGAAAAAAACAATTAAACGAAATGAACAGCCAACAGACGGAATGTATAAGCATCTGCTTCTTTGCAGATGAAGAGTCACAAAGGGGCAGGTGCTTTATGCAAGGCAAAGGATTGCCCCTATAAATTAGTATTAAAAAATATTTTCAAAAAACTACTCAAGTAGTATTGACATTTCTTCACGACTGTGGTAGTATAAGTATGTCGACAAAACTACCCGAGTAGTAAGGAGGATGCTATATGGAAATCAAACTGTTTGATTCCGAATTAAAAATAATGGATGTCCTTTGGAAAGAAGGTGATATGACCGCCAAGAAAATTTCGGATATTCTCAAAGAGCAAGTTGGCTGGAACGTGAACACCACTTATACGCTTATCAAAAGGTGCATCGGGAAGGGCGCGATTGAACGCAGGGAGCCTAATTATTTGTGCCATGCTCTAATCCCAAAAGAGCAGGTGCAGGTGCAGGAAACGACAGAACTGATTAACAAGGTATTTGACGGTTCTGCGGATTTGCTTTTCGCTTCTCTTTTGAACAGGAAAAACCTGTCCGCAGAGGAAATAGAAAAGCTAAAGCAGCTTGTCAATCGTTTGGAATGAGGTGGACGTATGGATATTTTGCAAATGAGCCTTTCAGCGGCTGTCCTTATCATAGCGATTGCGGTTATCCGCGCGCTTGCCATTCACCGGCTGCCTAAGAAAACCTTCCTTGTCCTTTGG
>JAATEU010000129.1 GCA_015655565.1 Clostridiales bacterium | reverse complement strand
ATACCGCAGATGTATATTAGAGCGTGTTTGAAAAATCATTGCACCGCTCTGGCCGTTCCAGCCCGGCACAAGCATTTTTCAAACACGCTCTAGGGTAAGCTCATTCTTTTCTGCAATAATCCGGAAATTAATTTAAGAAGATAAATTTTTATAAAATCGGATAAATTTCCGGGCAGAATCCGACAGAGGCGGGTTAATCGAATAGGCAAAGCCTATTTCCCTTTTACCCAGAGGTATTTCCAAGGGAACTTCAATCAATATATTATCATCCAATTCTTTTTGTATAAATTCTTTAATGACACAGGATACCCCAAGTCCTATTTTGGCAAATTCTATTAACAGATCCATATTGTTAACCTCCAGGATCTGGTTGGTTTCAATTTGATTTTTTGTAAAATAATCTTCAATATATAATCTCGTCATATTCTTTTCATCCAGCAGTATTACATTTGCAGCTTTAAAAATATCGGCGGAATTCACGGACGTAACTTTATGTCCGGTGTCCGTAATAAAGCCGGAAGGATTTGGGGAGAATTCACGTACCTTTAAATTTTCCAGATAAGTTTCATTTGTTACAAAGATATCCTCTATCTGCGCTACGGCATAGTAATCTAAATTCTTTAAATTTGCAGGCCTGCCGATTAAACCGATATCCAGCCGGTCACGTTCCAGCAGTTCCAGGGTCTGGAAGGTGGATTGGCACTCAATGGTTATTTTAATGTGGGGGTTGGTCAAAACGAAACGTTTTAAGTAAGGCAGTAAGATATATTTGCATAAAGTAGTGCTTACGCCGATTCGCAGGTGTCCGATTCCCAATTCATGGATGCGTTTTATATTTGCCTCTCCCTGCATCAGGGTATCAAAAGCGGATTTCGTATATTCATACAGGAGAGCACCTTCCTCCGTCAGCTGAACCCCTCTGGAGCTTCTGGTGAATAAAATAGTATCAAGGCTTTCTTCCAGGCGGGCAATAGCTTTACTAATGGCAGGCTGGCTGATATACAGTTCCTTGGCGGCATGGGAAATGTTACCGGCTGCCGCCACGGTGTTAAATATTTTATACGCTGATAGATTCTGTTCCATCCTGAATTCCTTTCATAACTTAAAGTTATAATAAATATTCGTAATATGTATTTCTATTATATCAAAAAACATGCTAGAATGGCAATAACAAAGATAGATATATTTTAGGCGGTATTAAACTGTTTCGGAAAACGAAAGGAAGAGGGCAATGAATTATAACATAGCTGTGATACCGGGGGATGGCATAGGACCGGAAATCATTACGGAAGCAAAGAAAGTTTTGGATAAGATCGGAAAAAAGTTCGGGCATCAATTTACTTATACAGAGGTGCTGATGGGAGGGGTATCCATTGATGCCGCCGGGGTTCCCTTAACGGAGGAGGCACTGGAAACTGCAAAAAAAAGTGATTCGGTACTGCTTGGGGCGGTGGGTGGTAAGGTCGGACAGTCTGATTGGTACAGCCTGCCTCCAAATTTAAGGCCGGAAGCAGGGCTTTTAGCCATCCGGAAAGGGTTAAGCCTGTTTGCCAATATCAGGCCCGCGGTATTATTTGATGAATTAAAGGGAGCATGTCCTTTAAAGGATGAAATCACCGGCAGTGGCTTTGATTTTGTGGTTGTAAGGGAGCTGACCGGAGGATTGTATTTTGGTGAACGTAAAACCTATAAAGAAAACGGCCTTAGAAAAGCTTACGATACCCTGGTATATGATGAAAACGAAATAAGAAGGATTGCCAGGCGGGGATTTGAAATCGCCGGGAAGAGAAATAAAAAGGTATGCAGTGTGGATAAAGCCAACGTCATTGATTCCTCAAGATTATGGAGGCAGGTCGTAAAAGAGGTTTCTGCCGATTATCCGGAAGTTGAATTAAGCCATATGCTGGTTGATAATTGTGCCATGCAGATTGTTAAGGATCCGAAGCAATTTGATGTAATCCTTACTGAAAATATGTTTGGCGACATATTATCCGATGAGGCGAGCATGGTAACAGGCTCCATCGGAATGCTTGCCTCGGCAAGCCTTGGTGATGCCAGGCTTGGATTATATGAACCAAGTCATGGTTCCGCACCGGATATTGCGGGACAGAATATAGCCAACCCCATAGCAGCCATTCTTTCTACAGCTATGATGCTTCGTTATTCCTTTGATCTGGAAGAAGAGGCCAAACAGATTGAAACGGCAGTAAAATCCGTTCTTAAGAAGGGGTACCGAACTGCGGATATTATGTCTGAGGGTAAAACCCCGGTTGGGACCAGGGAAATGGGTGATTGCATTGTTTCGGAAATTAACTGATGGAAATGGAGGATTTAAATATGGGAATGACAATGACACAGAAAATCCTGGCGGTCCATGCCGGCTTAGATAAAGTTGCAGCCGGACAGTTAATAGAGGCTGACCTGGATCTGGTTTTAGGGAATGATATAACTGCACCGGTAGCCATTCATGAGATGGAAAAGGTGAATAAAAAGGGTGTATTTGACAAGGATAAAATTGCTTTGGTTCCCGATCATTTTACACCGAATAAAGATATTAAATCGGCGGAACATTGTAAATGTGTCCGGGATTTTGCCGGGGAGCATAATATTACCAATTACTTTGAGATAGGTGAAATGGGAATTGAACATGCCCTGTTACCGGAAAAGGGCCTGGTGGTTGCAGGTGATGTGGTAATCGGTGCGGATTCCCATACCTGTACCTATGGCGCTTTAGGGGCATTTTCAACCGGTGTGGGAAGTACGGATATGGCGGCGGGCATGGTTACCGGAAAAGCCTGGTTTAAGGTCCCTTCCGCCCTTAAGTTTCAATTAACCGGTAAACCTGCAAAATGGGTAAGCGGCAAGGATGTCATCCTGCACATCATCGGCATGACGGGGGTGGATGGTGCTTTGTACCAATCCATGGAATTTACCGGTGACGGAATTGCACATTTAAGTATGGACGACCGTTTTGCAATGGCTAATATGGCAATTGAAGCCGGTGCAAAAAACGGAATTTTTCCGGTGGATGAAAAAACAGTGGAATATATGAAGGAGCATTCCTCAAGGGATTTTAAAGTATATGAAGCAGATAAGGATGCGGAATATGATAACACTTATGTCATTGACTTATCAGCCTTAAAGCCTACGGTTGCTTTCCCCCATCTTCCGGAGAATACGAAAACCATAGATGAAGTGGGGAATATTAAAATTGATCAGGTTGTCATCGGTTCCTGCACCAATGGCCGGATTGAGGATTTAAGGATAGCGGCCGGGGTGCTTAAAGAGAAGAAAGTTGCCAAAGGTATCCGTGTGATTATATTGCCTGCTACCCAGGCCATCTATCTGCAGGCTATGGAAGAAGGCCTGTTGGCAACCTTTATTAAAGCAGGAGCAGTTGTCAGCACACCTACCTGCGGTCCTTGTCTTGGCGGGCATATGGGTGTTCTGGCAGCAGGAGAAAGGGCAGTTGCAACCACCAACCGGAATTTTGTGGGACGTATGGGACACGTGGAATCAGAGGTTTATTTGGCAAGTCCTGCAGTAGCGGCGGCAAGTGCGGTAACCGGTAAAATATCAGGCCCGAGTGAACTTGGATTATAAGATAGCAGAAACTATTCAGCCGGTACCGCTTAAAATAGTTGGTAGCAGATAATCCATATGAATATGATGCGCGCAGGAGGCGCAGATGGGAGTTAATTATGAGAGCACATGGAACAGTACACAAATATGGAAATAATGTAGATACGGATGTAATTATTCCTGCAAGATATTTGAATTCATCCGATCCTGCAGAACTGGCTAAAAAATGCATGGAGGATATTGATCCTGAATTTGTGGGGAGGGTTAAAGCCGGTGATATTATAGTTGCAAACAAGAATTTTGGCTGTGGTTCCTCCAGGGAACATGCCCCGATTGCCATTAAAGCAGCAGGCGTCAGCTGTGTTATTGCAGAAACCTTTGCCCGGATTTTCTTCCGCAATGCTATAAATATCGGTCTTCCCATTATAGAATGTCCGGAGGCTGCCAAAGCAATCGAGGCTGGGGATGAAGTAGAAGTAGATTTTGATAATGGCCGGATTTACGATATTACAAAGGGTGCCAGCTACCAGGGCCAGCCTTTTCCGGAATTTATGCAAAAGATCATAAAAGCAGAAGGATTAATTAATTATATCAATGGCTAAAATATAATCGGGTTCGGTTTAATTGCCTGACAGCTTCCTGGAATTTTTATTAACAATTTTCAGGAAGCTTATTTTAGATTTAGCATACTTGCAATTTTCAATTTACAAAATTAATCCTTTATTTGTTGTATTAAATAGTGAAAAGTGGTAAAATAAATAATAATTGAGAGCTGTTTTTTGATAATGCAACTTATCATAAGATGATTTTTGTCTTCTGGTAAAAGGCGGTGTTTTTACCAACCTGCATCTGATTATAGGAACATGATTTTAGTTCTTATAATATATACTTATAGATAACTAAAATTATTTTGAAACAGGAGAATTATGAAAAATTATGTAATTATTACTGAATCGACTGCAGATATTTCCCAGGATATGGTTAACCGTCTGGGGATCAAGGTAATGCCGATGGCTTTTGAACTGAGCGGCAGAAGTTATATGCACTATGCAGATACCCGGGAAATGGACATACATGAATTTTATCAGCAGCTGCGCGAAGGTGAAAAGTCCGTAACCTCATTAATTAATACGGAAGCTTTCCTGGAATTTTTTGAACCTATTTTAAAAGAAGGTAATGATATACTTTATATTGCGTTTTCTTCCGGGCTCAGCGGAACCTATAATTCTGCCCTCTTAGCAAGGGAGGAACTGAAGGAAAAATATAAACATTCAAAAATAATTTGTATTGACTCAAAAGCTGCTTCAGCCGGAGAGGGTTTACTGGTTTATACTGCTGTTAAGAAAAAGGAAGAAGGCCTAAGCATTGACGAACTAAGCGGGTGGCTGCAGCAGAATATCCTTAAGCTCTGTCAGTGGTTTACCGTTGATGACCTGAATCATTTAAAAAGGGGAGGCCGGGTCAGTGCCATCAGTGCGGGCATAGGAATTGCCCTTAATGTAAAACCTGTTTTGCATGTGGATAATGAAGGGCATTTAATCCCTATGGAAAAGGTCAGGGGAAGAAAGAAATCACTCTATGCACTGTTGGAGCATATGGCCGATACCTTTACTCCCTCAGAGGAGCAGGTAGTTTTTATAGGACACGGTGACTCT
Source organism: Clostridiales bacterium (assembly GCA_015655565.1). GTDB lineage: Bacteria > Bacillota > Clostridia > Lachnospirales > Lachnospiraceae > Anaerocolumna. Next base: position 1,312 of record JAATEU010000129.1, on the reverse strand, counting down.
TTGGAAGATGCTGAATTTCTGGCAAAGCTTATAAGGGAACAATTTAAAGTAAAGGATATTGTAATAAATCCCATCGGCCCGGTAATCGGAACTCATTCAGGGCCGGGAACCATAGCATTATTCTTCTTTGGAACAGGAAGATAAGGAGACTGTGAATGGAAAGACGTATCATTGATTTTTTATGCAAAGCAAAAATGGCGGCCTATGCAGGTAAGGGCAGTGAAGTAAGTGCTTCACGCCCTAACTCACATGATTTGCATTATGAAGAGGGCAATTTGAAATATATTGATACGTATCTTGGAGGAGAGCAGTTTGCCGGAGAGGAAGCATTATGGATGGATAATGTACCTTTTTGGTCAATGAATTATACAGGAAGGGTAATAGGAGAAGGTTTTTCCGGAGATTTTCTTAAAGAAGCTTTGCTTTTAGTACCGGAAGAATATCCTTTTCGGGGCCCATTTGCTTATGAAAACGGCGAATATAGATATCAGTGCCATGTAAATGGTGATTTGGAATGGTTTAACGGACAGGAAGAAATTCTTCGTAATAACGAAATAATTTATGAATGTATTTTTCACGGCGGAAGAATAAAATAATTTTTGGAGGCGCATATGAGATTAACATTTATAGGAGCTGCACACGAGGTAACAGGAAGCTGTTTTTATTTAGAGGCCTGTGGAAAGCATATTTTAATTGATTGTGGTTTAGAACAGGGAAGGGATGTATATGAAAATCAGGAATTGCCGGTGCCGGCTGCAGAGGTAGATGCAGTTTTATTAACCCATGCTCATATGGATCATTCGGGGAAACTTCCTTTGCTGTATGCCCTGGGATTCCGGGGTAAAATTCATGCAACAGGTGCAACAAGCGCCTTATGTGACATTATGCTTCGGGACAGTGCACACATCCAGATGTTTGAAGCGGAGTGGAGAAACCGCAAGGGACAAAGAAAGGGCGAAAATCCCTTCCTTCCGCTTTATACAATGGAAGATGCATATGGTACCATCCGGTCTTTTACATCCCATGACTATAATGAAAAGGCTGAACTTTTTTGGGGCATCCAATTCCGTTTTATAGATGTGGGACATTTACTTGGTTCGGCAAGTATTGAAATATGGAAAACGGAAGAAGGGGTTACTAAAAAAATCGTATTCTCCGGTGATATCGGCAATATTAACCAACCTTTAATCAATGACCCCCAATATATTGATGAGGCAGATTACGTAGTTATGGAATCAACCTACGGGGACCGTGATCATGAGAAGGTGGAGGATTATATTCCGGTGCTCGCCGATATTTTTGATAAAACGCT
>JAATEU010000163.1 GCA_015655565.1 Clostridiales bacterium | reverse complement strand
TAACGCTGGCATATCCCTTGCCGGAAAATAATTGTTTTGCAGCATCTTTAATAAGCTGCTTTGTGTTATCGCTCTTTGTTGGCATAATTTATCTCCTTTCTCACAATGCAAATAGCGACACGTGTGTCTCTTTTTAAATTATACGACACGAGTGTCGCTTTGTCAATTCAGTCTTCACACATTTAAAATAAAGAACAGTTTCTTCTGATGAGCGAAGTAACTGTTCTTTAGATACATTTCCCTGTATTGGTTGTCTGTCCTATTATCATTGATGTTTAAGGTTTGTTTCCTTATGCACCCTGCCCATTTACCCAAAGGATGAAACAGAATCATAAGAATAATCATTCTCCGGTTCTCACAGTGGAAGCTTTGTTGTGGCAAAAAGGACAGATGTTTCCCGTTACCATCATAACGGAACAGATAACTCCATGGAGCATTATAGTTCTTCGACCTGGTATTATGTTACTTTTGAAGTGGAAAGCAAAGACCGCATGGAACTGGAAGTATCAGGGAGTGAATACGGCATGCTGGCAGAAGGAGATAAGGGAAAGCTGACCTTTCAAGGTACGAGATATTTGGGGTTTGTGAGAATATAATCTTGATTTGCTGCAAACTGAATAACGAGAAGAGTATTTTACAACAACATTTGCCTTTAATAAATGTTGTTTTACTTTAGAATTTATCTTAATCGCAATCGATTGCGCTAATAATGGAATAAAAATCTGCTGATGCATAAATCTGCTATAAATATCACAAAAATTACTCAAATCATGGGATAAAAATATACGTTGACAATATAAAAAGCAGATGATATCATAGGAGCAACCGATTGCACAAAGAAAAGAAAGCATTCAATGGAAAATAAGGACAAAACATTGGCTTTGAAGGATATACCATGGGGCACAGCATTAACTGCCTGCGGTTCAGGCAGAAACGCGGATGCGGACAGGGAAACAGTCAATAATGACAACTCCACAAAAGAGGAAGAGACAGCGAATACTCTTCTTCTATTTCCACGCCGTTTTTGATTATGCTGTTCCGTCAGAGTGTAAGAGCATTTCTCCAAGGTAATCATGCTGTCCAATGATAAAGCAACTATGATAAAGCGATTATGCCCTGATGGCTGCAGATCTGCTTGCCGGGCATGTAATTGATTATGGAATGGTAATGTCAGTTGTACTTGCATGTTCCATTCCTGCCATAATTGTTTTCTTCCTTCTGCAAAAGAGCTTTGCGGAAAGTATTACCAGTGCAGTAAAATAATATGCAAATGAAGAAAGGAGAATCATTCTATGGGTGGTACGGTGACTAATAGGAGGATGACGGAATTTAATTATAACTCAGAATTTTTAACAAAGGATAATAAGCCATGGTTTCCGGTTATGGGAGAAATACATTATTCAAGATATCCCAAGAAGTATTGGAAAGAGTCCTTGTATAAAATGAAAGCCGGCGGTGTGGATGTTGTTTCCGCTTATACCATATGGATTCATCATGAAGAAATAGAAGGTAATTATGATTTTACAGAGAATAAAGATTTAAGAACCTTTGTATTAACCTGTAAAGATTGCGGCTTGTATATGATGCTCCGCATTGGGCCCTGGAGCCACGGGGAAGTAAGAAACGGCGGTTTTCCTGATTGGCTTCTTAAAAAACCGTTTGAACCAAGAACCAATGCTCCGGATTATTTTGATGCAGTAAAAAAATTTTATTCTAAAATTTATGAACAGGTAAGCGGGCTGATGCTAAAAGATGGCGGACCAATCATGGGAATCCAGATTGAAAATGAATATGGACATTGCGGCGGCCTTACGGGAGAAGCCGGCGAAAGGCATATGCGTATTCTTTATGAAATGGCAAAGGAGATTGGGTTTGAGGTACCGGTTTATACGGCTACCGGATGGGGAGGGGCAGTTACCGGCGGATTGCTTCCGGTAATGGGTGGTTATTGTGAAGCGCCCTGGGACCAGAGACTGACGGAAATAGAACCGAGCGGCAATTACATTTTTACCTATGAGAGGAATGACCACAATATAGGGAGTGATTACGGTTTTGGTACAGGGATTACGTTTGACCTGGATCAATTCCCTTATCTGACGGCTGAACTGGGAGGGGGTCTGCAGGTAACCCGTCACAGGCGGCCGGTGGCCTATGCAGAGGATATAGGTGCCATGTCCTTAGTAAAGATGGGAAGCGGTGTTAATCTGCTGGGCTATTATATGTACCACGGAGGAACCAATCCGAAGGGTAAATTAACCACCCTGCAGGAGACAAGGGCCACCGGATATCCCAATGATATGCCGGAGTTATCCTATGACTTCAGGGCACCAATCGGGGAGTACGGACAGGTTACGGAAACCTTGAAAGAAATCAAACTGCTTGCTATGTTTATAAGGGATTTTGGCAGCGCTTTATGTGAAATGCCTGCCTATATACCGGATAGTAATCCCTTATATCCGGATAACCTTACACAGCTTAGGACTTCTGTCCGCCACAATGGCAAAAGCGGTTATGTATATGTAAATAATTATCAAAGAAGATACCCTATGAAGGAGCATAAAGCTGTAAGGTTAAAGATTGATTTACCACAGGAAACCATTCTTTTTCCGGCAATTGATATTAGGGATAAGGATTATTTCTTCTTCCCCTTTAATATGCAGATTGGGAGTGCAGTTTTAAAAACAGCATTGGCAACACCTTTGTGTATACTGAATAACCGGATTAAGACCTATGTATTTTACAGTGAAGGCAATCCCCGGTATGAAATTGCAGGGAATCCGGGAGAAACCCATATCATTACCATAAGCAGGGAAGATGCTAAAAATGCCTGGAAGACAGTCCTGGAAAAGGATTACCTGATTATCAGCAGTTCGGCCGTAATGCAGACCGATAAAGGTATTGAAATAATTGGAAGGACACTTGTTGAAATTAAAGCCTATCCGGAGTTCCCCAATGGTTTAGATGGATTTTTATACTGCAGAAAGGAAGGGGACTTCACCGTTTATGAAAAGAATTTACAACCTGGCGAGGTAAAAGTCCGCTATGAATGTTTCACCGAAACCAGTGAAAAGAAAATTTATGATATCTATTTAGAATATCCGGATGAACCAATAGAAGATTGTTACCTGTTGGTATCTTATCAAGGTGATAGTGCAAGGTTATACATGGGTGAAAACTGTATAGCAGATCATTTTTATTACGGAAAAACGTGGGAGATTGGTTTAAAACGGTTCGCCTTCCCGAAACAATTGCGGCTTGAAATATATCCGTTAAAAGAAAATTCCTCTGTTTTCCTGGAAGAATGGCCGGAAATGAAGCAGGGGCAGGCTTGTGATTTGTCTGGAATAAGGACAGAGGTAGAAAATGTTACAATAATTAATAAATAAAATAACGTGGCAATGAAAACCAAATAAGAAGGAGCTGTTATAAACGGCTAAGGTTTTCATGAACTGCAGGGGGCTGTTGCAAGTTTAAGGTTATTGAACTTGCAGCAGTCTCCTGTTTTTTACAGGACAAACCCGGGAAGGAAGATTTTGTACTGTGTTTTTATATTTTCTCTTTTAATTTATATTATTTTTTGCTATGATATAAAATAAAGTTTTACCTGTCATAGAATAGAGAGAAGTCATAAGCCGCAGCAAGTAAAACATAAGGAGAAAACCATGAAAATACAGGACTACTTAAAACAACATAAACTAATAACGGACGGTGCTATGGGTACGTATTACTCCAGAATGGAAAATAATGAAAATGCGGTATCGGAATATGCAAATCTCACGGAGCCGGATAAGATATTACAAATTCACCGAAGCTATATTAAGGCCGGTGCCGGACTGATTCGTACCAACTCCTTTGCTGCCAACCAGCAGGTGCTGAATATAACCTCTGAGGAACAAATTGATTTAATCAACGTCTCCTATAAGCTTGCGAAACAGGCAGTGGAGGAATCTGAGCGGGAGGTATATATAGCCTGTGATATCGGACCGATTCCTGAAAATGGAGGCAGGACGGATGAGGATATCCTGGAAGAATATCAATTGATTTGTGATACTTTTTTAAAGCAGAATCCGGAGATCATCTTATTTGAAACCTTTTCTGATTATAAATATATCAGGGAACTGGTACCTTTCATCAAAGCAAAAGCTCCGGAAGTATTTATAATTACGAATTTCTGTTTAAATAAGAATGGTTATACCAGTAAAGGGATCAGCGGGAAGGCTCTGCTGGAAATAATTTCCGGAACGGAGGGCATTGACGCAGGAGGCTTTAATTGCGGAATCGGATCCGGTCATATGTATCATGTTCTGAAAAAACTTACTTTTCCGAAAAATAAATATATTGCCGCTTTACCCAATGCCGGATATCCGGAGCAATTCAGAAACCGTATGATTTTTATAGATAACGAAGGTTATTTTGAAGAGAACATGCAGCGTATCGTAGAACTGGGTGTGGATATGATTGGCGGCTGCTGTGGAACAACACCCGGTTATATTAAAAATATCAGATCCAAAATTAACTTATATGATAAGGAACGGGGAATCCGGGTTAATCCTTCCTCAGAACATGTCGGGCAAAAAGAACTCCGTCCCAATGATTTTTATGAATTATTTGCAGCCGGAAAAAAGGTCATAGCGGTAGAATTAGACCCTCCTTTTGATGCAAAAGACGATGATATCATTGCCTGTGCCCATAAATTGAAAGCTTCCGGGGTTGATATTATTACCATGGCAGATTCCCCTATGGGGAGAAGCCGGGTCGATTCCATCTTAATGAGTATTAAGCTTATGAGGGATACCGGTATGTCCGTTATGCCTCACGTATGCTGCAGGGATAAGAATATGATTGCCATGCGTTCCGGTTTGCTTGGTGCCTATGCCAATGGAATCCGTAACTTTTTAATTGTAACCGGAGATCCCATACCAAGTGAAAACCGGCAATCCACAACAGGAGTATTTGACTATAATTCCATCCAGCTGATGAATTATGTTCTGGAGATGAACCGGGAACATTTTGGCGAGGAACCCATCTATTATGGAGGTGCTTTAAATTATGCCAGGGGACCCATTGACAAAGTAATTGAGAGAATGGAAAAGAAAATGAAAGCAGGTGCGAAATACTTCTTGACCCAGCCTATTTTTACCGATGAGGATGTGGAACGGATAAAGCATATTAAGAGTAAAATAAATACTAAGATTTTATGCGGCATCATGCCTTTAGTAAGTTACCGGAATGCATGTTTCATTAAAAATGAAATTTCAGGTATTTATGTACCGGATTGGGTAGTAAAACGTTTTACACCGGATATGACCAAGGAAGAAGCGGAATGGACAGGTGCTGAAATTGCCTGTGAAATTATTGCAAAACTCAGTTCCTGTGCGGATGGATAT
>JAATEU010000354.1 GCA_015655565.1 Clostridiales bacterium | reverse complement strand
GCACTGCTTACTGCGCTTCCGCAAATGATGGGGATTCCACGTCAAATCATGTATTTAATATGGAATGGGCGCTGGAAAATTTTAAATATTATATAAAAAATGCAAATTAATTAATTCAAAGGAATAATTTATTTGCAGGCTCGAGGAGGTGGAAATATAAATATGTTAGAACCTTTTGCAAAGCCTTTCTATATCACACAGCCTTTACTACCCGATATAAATGAATTTAATGAAATGCTTAAAGTAATATGGGCAAGTAAACAGTTGAGTAATAATGGAAACATGGTAAAGCAGCTTGAAAGGGAGCTTTCCGATTTTCTTAATGCAGACTTTCTTTCGGTTTTTTCTAACGGAACCGTTGCACTGCAATTAGCATGTAAAATTTTAAGATTATCAGGGGAAGTAATAACCACCCCTTTTACATTTGCCGCAACACCTCATTCTCTAATCTGGAACAATATCAGACCGGTCTTTTGTGACATTGAGGAAGATACCTTTAATATAAATCCGGATTTGATTGAAGCTTTAATTACAGAGCACACTACGGCAATTATGCCGGTACATGTTTTCGGATGTCCCTGCAATGTGGAGAAAATCCAGCAGATTGCCGACAAATACGGACTTAAGGTACTCTACGATGCTGCCCATGCATTTGGGGTAAAAATAAATGGCAAGCCTATTTCATTCTTCGGAGATATATCCATGTTCAGCTTCCATGCGACTAAAATCTATCATACGATTGAAGGCGGCGCTTTAGCCTTTAAAAATCCAAATTTTAAAGAAAGAGCAGATTCTTTAAGGAATTTTGGTATACGGAGTTTAGATTGTGTCATGGAACCGGGGACGAACGGAAAACGAAATGAGAGTCAGGCTGCCGTAGGCATATTGCTGCTTAAGGAGGTTGAGAAGGAAATTGAGAAAAGAAAAGAAATAACAAATCTTTATCGCCAGATATTAGAAAATATACCCGGAATCAATGCCGGCAGAGATATTGATGGCGTTACCCATAATTATTCTTATTTTGTTATAAGAGTTGATAAAGATGAATATGGTTTATCCCGTAATGAACTTTACGAGAAATTAATGGAATATAATATTGTACCCAGAAAATACTTCTATCCTCTTTGCAGTAATTTCCAATGTTATTGTAATTTCCCCTCCTCCGCTAAGCAGCAGCTTCCGGTAGCTAACAAAACTGCTGACATGGTTCTCTCCCTTCCGTTACACGGAAGGATGCTAATGAGCGATGTGGAAAAAATCTGTGAAATTATAAAAGCGGTTTCTGAGGGTTGATTTTATGAAAGACATAATTATTATAGGCGCCGGCGGCTTCGGAAAAGAAGTAGCGCAACTCATAGAAGAAATTAATATGGATAAAAAGACGTGGAACCTGCTGGGATTCATTGATGAAACTGTTGAAAAACAAAGATTAGTGATAAATAACACCACTGTACTTGGAAACTTTGACTGGTTTGAAAAAAATACGAAAAACAAGTTATGGACTGTTTGTGCCCTGGTAAATCCAAAAGATAAATATAACCTTATCAAAAAAGCATCCCCGTACAATATAAATTTCGCAACTTTAATACACCCTGATGCCAAAACAAATAAATTCAGTAAATTAGGATTTGGAAGCATCATTTGTAGCAATTCTTTTATATCCGTTAATACAAAGATAGGCAATCATGTATCCATTAACCCGGGCTGCGGTATCGGCCATGATACCGTTATTGAAGATTATGCTTCCCTGTACTGGAATGTTACCCTATCGGGAAATGTATGTATCCACGAAGGTTGTGAGATAGGTTCAAAAGCAATGATAATACCAAAAAGAACGATCGGAAAGTGGAGTGTTATAGGTGCTGGAGCTGTTGTAATAAAGGATATGCCTGATAACTGTACTGCCGTAGGCGTTCCCGCAAAACCTGTAAAATTATCCCAATCTGTAGGAACAAACAAATAAAAATTATAGAAAGGACTGCTGACATTGAAGCAATCATTTATAGGTAATAATATCAGCCGTTTTACCGAAACGGTAAAAGATATAAAGGGAAAGTTATTCAGCAAAACCGATAATTACGTAGAATGTTATGAAATTGAAGAAATTTCAGAGAATAAAAAAAGTGAAACAGTAAAGATTCCTCCCTATATAAATTTTGTAACCCTAAACCGGATGGGCCTTACCATAAAAAATTTAACTAATATACTTGATACGGATGAGGATTTTGAAATGCACATAATTGATTGTAATTCGAAAGATAATACCTGGGATTACATTCAGACTTTAAATGACAGACGCATCAAGTCAAAAACCCGGTTCACATTGAACCTGGGTCCCATATATCCTCTTAACTACAGCCTTACAAAAAGGAAACCAGGGCAGTACTTTATAACCATAGACAGCGACACCTATATTAAGACAAAAAACTGGATATCCCGTTTCATGGATGTTTTTGATGCTTTTCCTGAAGTAGGTGTGTTGGGAGTAATGAGGGATAACCCTTATCCAAGGTATATGCCCCCTATCATTCCCAGAATAAAAGGTAATGTAAATTATCTTGAGCTTAAAAATGCAGCCGTAGGGGTAGATTTGGATTTCATCCCGGGACAATTGCAATGCTTAAGACCTGAGCTTATAGAAAAAATAGGGTACTGGAGTGAAGAAAACGGGTATGGCGATGCTGAACGTTCCCCAAGGGTAGTTCATTACACTTCCTTTAAAGTCGGATATCTGACTACCGTCGAAATCGATATGAATCAATTTATCGGCTGTAACGAATGTCAGGGTAAAGATATCTGTAAACTCAGCAGAAGTGTAAGCTCCTGCTTTTCATTAAGTAAAGCTTCAAACTATAATGAGTCATTTGTGCGAAAATACGGATGGAAATATCTTGAAACCTTCAAGGAACTTGAGGAAGGGAAAAGAACCTGTTACTGTGCATCGGTTCATGACCCCGGATCCATGAAAAATCATGTTTATAATCAGGCATGGGCATCCGAAAACTTTGATTATTATATTAAGAATTCAAATTAAAACGGGTAAATACAATGAAAATTAATATAAGCACAACATATAAGAAAAAGGAGCCAATTTAGGTATTTACTAAACGGCTCCTTGCTTTATGGTATCATTCTTTCCTAACGGGCTTTATTAACCGTACGGAACCATACAAGCAGCGGACCGGAAATTATCCTGCGAATCTACATCCCATTTCATAAGCTTTTTTACAGTCCCGGGGAAAAACCTCTTTTCTCCTTTTCGCCTTTTCTTCAGCATTGAAAGCGGAAGTCTCATATTTGGAATAATCATCAAACTGATAGGTATCCGTAACAAAGAGTGCTTCCGTTTCACCAAAGGTCCTCATCAAAGGATTTTCAACGGTTGTTAAAAACATCTGCTTATATCCTACCGTATCTAAATTAGCTTCCGGAACGTTCATGGTATAAATAAGTCCTACCGGTATTTTCTTCTTGAATAAATTGGAATAATTGCCGTCATAAACCAAATATTGAAATATCAGCCGTTCAAGAAAGGATCTCATCTCTCCCGTAACCATTCCCAAATAAATAGGAGAACCCAATACAAGCGCATCCGCCTCCTCAATTTTTTCTAAAACAGGTTTTAAATCATCCTTTACGGCACATTTGCCATAACTTTTGCCGCCTATCCTCTTACAGGCAAAACAGCTTATACAGCCTTTATAATTGTGTTCATAAAGATTTATTAATTCAACCTCGGCTCCCCCGGAAGCGGCGCCTTCCAATGCCTGTTTTAACAATATAGCCGTATTCCAGTTTTTTCTCGGACTTCCGTTAACAGCTATTACTTTCATAGTATATCCTCCTTATTTTGAATAAATTGATTCTTTAATACAATTATTATTAACGGTATCAAAATATACCTGGTAATTATAGGATAACACCCTTATTCTGTCAATCTTTATTAAACTCGTATCAGGTCAGGCGCATGAACCTGTGCGAAGTTCAGTAAAGTAATAAAAGGTATGTCAAAAAAACCCTGAAAAACAGAGTTTCCTGACATACCTTTTTAAATTCAGAAAATTATAACGGTAGCCTGCCCTCATACTTAATCAACGTTCTCTGTAAACGTTTTCCAATTTACAAATTCTATATCTGGTAACTAAAATGATACTCTCCGGAGCCTACGCTTAATTTTACTTTGCCACCTTGCTGTTCAAGATTTGTTATTTCCGGTACTCTGGCGATTTCCGCTCCGTTTTCCGTCACCCCCGGCACCCTGGCACCCGGAAGGTAAATATCCGCCGTGGTATTTGCAGGTATGGTAACATTAACCGTCACCAAATGGCCTTCTATGCTCCAGCTGCTGATTACCTTACCATATATGGTAGCAAGAGTACCCCTGGCGGATGCAATCCTGCTGTCAAATTCCGGTTTAATTGCTATTTTCTTATAACCGGACTCTGCTGCGTTAATACCGGCAATTACACGGTACATAAAGTCTCCGACACAGCCAAAAGCGTAATGATTATAGGATACACTGGTTGGTTTGCCGTCCGGAAGCACGGCCTGCCAGGCTTCCCATATTGTTGTCGCACCCATCTTTACTTCATACAGCCAGGACGGACACTCCTCCTGGAATAATAAATCATAGGCCAGGTCCAGCCTGCCCTCCTCCTTTAAGATATCCAATAAAAACGGCACTGATAAAAATCCGGTATCCAGCTTATTGTCATTATCATGGATCATTTCAATGAGTTTTTCAAGGGTGTTTTTACGCAGCATATCCGGAACCATCCCCATCTTTAAGGCCAAAACATAAATACCTTGCAGATTTGTCTTTATATGTCCCTTATTATCTACATATTCATAGATAAAAGCTTCCCTGACTTTTTTATTTAATCCTGCATAATATTCCGCATCCGCCTCTCTTCTAAGGATTGCCGCCATCTTAGATAACAAATCCGCGGAATAGGCATAATAGAAAGAAGGTACCAGATCCATGGTCTTATATGCACTTTGGATCATATCTACATCGCCGGTTTCAAAATTAAAGCTGACGCTGGGAGTCAGCCAATCCCCGAAATGGAAATGAGTATTCCACATATATTTAAGATGTTCCTCTCTCTCCGGCGTTACTTCACCCAAATTATCCGGATTATCATTTTCTGCCGTACGGACAATATAGGCAACCCATTTTTTCATCATTTCATAGTTTTCTTCCAGAATTGCTTTTTCTCCATAGGCATTATATAAAGTCCAGGGTAAAATAACTGCTGCATCCCCCCAGCCCGCAGAACAGTGCGTATCCATTCCCTCAAGCCCATTTCCGGGATGATACGCTTTCAGGTATGGAACTACATTAGGTATTTGTCCGTCCGGCAGCTGGTCTTTTTCCATATTGCGAAGCCAGCGTTTAAAAAATGGCGCCACATTCATATTATAGCTGGCAGTGGGGGCAAATATCTGTGCGTCTCCCGTCCAGCCTGCCCGTTCCCTTTGGGGGCAGTCCGTTGGAATTGACAGCATATTACTGATCTGGCTCCAGAAAATATTATGCTGCAGCTGGTTCAGCCGCGGATCAGAGCACTCAAAGTTACCGATTATTTCCATATCCGAATACAGTACCTGTGCTTCCAGACCTGCCGCATTCATATCTCCCGGATATCCTGTGATTTTCAGATAACGGAAGCCATGGAAGGTAAATAAGGGTTCATAGGTTTCTATTCCGCCTCCCTTACAGATATAGGTATCCGTCTGATTTTTATAACGGCCCAGGATATTATTCAGAAAATTTGCTTCCTGATCCACTATTTCCGAATGCTCCAGAATAATTTTCGTCCCTTTTACCGCATCCTTTACACTGAATTTCACACGTGCGGCCATAACCTGCCCGAAATCCACAAGAGTTTCACCTTTGGGGGAAGTATAGATTTTTACCGGTTTTATCACTTTACATACACGTACCGGCTCCCCATATTGTGCTACTAAAGCATTTCTGTCATATTCCGCTTCCCTGACGGCTTTCCAATTGCCGTCATCATAATCAGGTTCTGCCCATCCGGTCAGTTCCTTCGTTGCATCATATTTTTCCCCTACAAAGATATCGGAATAAATAAGCGGACCTGTCAACGATTTAAAACTGCTGTCAGAACCTATCATTACTGCCGTTCCGTCTGCATACCGGATTTCCATCTGAAGCAGCAGGCCCAACATATTTCCATACTGGCAGCTGTCTCCCGTTAAACCCACACGTCCGGCATACCAGCCATCTGCAAGAATGGCACCAATAGTATGTTCTCCAACAGCCAGCTTATCCGTAATATCATAGGTCTGGTATTGAAGATATTCTGAATAAACAGTATTATCCGGTGCAAATTCAATATCGGATACTCTTTCACCATCCAGAAACAATTTATAAAGTCCATGGGCCGTTGCATATACTCTGGCACTTTTTACTTCCTTTTCCGCTTTAAAATTCTTCCTTATATATTGGCAGGGTTTCATATCAATGGAATCCGGAGCTACTGTTTTGCATTTTATGACTTCATGAAGGGAAACCGGCTTTTCTTCAACAGCCGTAGCCTGTTCCGGTTCTATCCATTTTGCCCTCCACTCACCGACATGCAGGAATGCGGTCTCAAAAGCGGCTGTTTCACTTTCTTTGCTTACATTCCCATGGTTATCCCATATTTTTACCGACCAATAATAGACTGTTTTCGATTCTAAGGATTCTCCTCCATAAATAATATGGGCAGATTCCCCGGATTCCACCTTACCGCTGTCCTATACGGTCTTTTCAAATTCCTGGCCAGCCCTGCACTTTGCAACCTTTACCCTATAAGCAGTCTGCATGGTTCCTTTTTTAAAGGCTTCCATTCTCCAGCTTAATGAAGGTTTTTTAATATCCAGTCCCATTGGATTTATTAAATACTCACATTTTAAATCTACTGCGTTCAATGCCATAAAACTTCCTCCTTCTCCTGCACAACGTCATTTGCCCGGGACAGCTTTTTATGTGAAACAACACCGGTTTCCCGGAAAAGACGTCTTATGTTAATAATAATGCAATCAACAACTATCCGCCGTACCGGCTGAAAGTTGCTTTTGATGCGTGCAAAACAAGTCAAATGCACTTGTTTTGCTTCCATCGATTCCGCATTTTCATGATAAGCGTATGAAAAACAGCTGCGGGAAACAGTAACTGAATCGTTGCTGCAACTACACATAACTATATTATAAAAAAAGATTCCTGAAAAACAGTAGGTAATAGGAATATTTTGTTTAATATTCTTATGTCTTATGGTATTTATTGCTCCGCCACAAATGATGGGGGTACCATTATAACGGACAACTTTCGGCTTTCTATTTTGTTTTTTACTATATTGTCTTTTGTCCTTATAAACTGCCGCAGTTTTGTGTATATTTATTATAATTCCTTACATAACCCCTGGTTTTCTTTACATTTTATACAAAATTTGCTATAATAAAAACACATAATATACCAATTATTTTCAAAAGCAGGAAGAGGAAAATAAATGAAATTAATTACTGTGATATTAATAGATGACGATTATTTAGTCTTACAGGATTTAAAAACTTTAGTGAACTGGGAAATGCTTGGCTTCCAGATTATCGGAACTGCTGCCAATGGTAAAAAGGCCCTGTCTCTTTTTGAAAAATATCGGCCCCAGCTTATTATTTCTGATATTTCCATGCCTGTAATGGATGGTTTAGACTTTATTGAAACCATAAGGAAAGACTATCCTGATATACAGATTATTATTATCTCTTCTTACGCCGACTTCCAATATGCCAAACGCGCCATTTCCAACGGAGTCGAAGATTATTTATTAAAAAACGAAATTACAAAAGAGGGGCTTACCCATAAGCTGAATAAGATTGCGAAATCCTTTAGCCATACGAAGCAGAATGCACAGCGTTCCCTTCGTTTCGCCCTCAGTGACTACTTTCTCTCAACGGAACCGGATTACGCGCTTTTTACAGACAGACCGGGGGAAGATTCTTCTTATACCTCTTTGCTGCCCTTACTCAGACAAAAATACTTCTTTTATATTTATTCCATACAGTTACCACTTGAAAAATTAAATTTGCACTTTGGCAGAATTGAAAAATCCGGCAAAAAACTCGTCCACTATTTCTCCGGTCTTTCTTACGAAGATTATCAGGCTGCAATTATGCTTTACCTGGAGAATTATGCAATTCTGGGTGTGGAAATTCCATTATCAAAGGGTTTGCAGAAAAATGCCTATTATTCTTTTGGAAAGAAGCTTTTATACAAGTTAAGCGGACATTTTGAAGAACCTGTTCTTGGATTTTTTTATCCGGAAAGGTTTGACATCCACGAATTTAAGGTTCTCTACCGCAGACTGATTTCCCTGTTTAACTTTTACAGCACCTTCCCCATCGGTAAATTTATGAATATCCGGGACTTGGAAAATCAAAAACTTATACCCACAGTACAGCATTTTAATTATTCCCTGATTCAAAACAGCCGGAATCATCCGGAGGATTATCTGGTGAAACTGAAAGAATATACTGCCCTGCTTTTTAAAAACAAAGATATTGATACAATCGCATTACTTTTTCATAATTCGATTTTACAGTTTGAAGAATTAACCAATTATACACTGCTTTTCCAGAATCCGGAATACATGTGCGGTGCTTCTGAATTTATAAATTTTTTTAAGAATGCTTATGAGCCTTGTGTTTTAACCCTGCAGAAAAATTCAGACCAAAGGTATTCCAGCACTGTAAATAAAGTGATCAAATACATGAAATCAAATTTTGCAGACAGCAGCCTGACGGCAGAACAAATTGCAGACCAGGTCCTCTTAAGTGCCGGACGGTTAAGCGTCCTCTTTAAACAGGAAACCGGAACAACAATTAACGACTATCTGACCGATTTACGTATTCAATATGCCATTCATTTACTTGAAAACACCAATTATAAAATATATGAAATCACAGAACAAATAGGTTATAAATCTTCCCAGTACTTCAGCCAGGTTTTTAATCAGCGCACCGGAAAACGTCCCCTGGATTATAGAAAGAGCAAAAACTAATAGAAAAGCAGGTGTATTTATGTTCCATTCCAATTCCAAAATTACAAAAAAACTTGCACGCAAAATGTTTCATATCTACCTCGTTCTGTTCGCTTTCATTTTAATCGTCTCCTTAGCGTTTTTATTACCATATTTTTACATTTCCTCGAAACAGAAAGCATCTGCTCTGGCCGGCTTATTGCAGAATAACTATTCCGACTTGCAATCCAATATGGAAGATAAACTCTATATGCTTACCTGCTTAAATAATTTATCTGTGTTATTACAGAATTATAAACGGGAGCCTTCTGTCTATAATACTGCAAAGATCAATATCTATCTGAATAACTTTAAGGCCTCTAATGACAAAACGCTGTTTCTGATGGTAGAAGATGCCGATGGTAATCTTTTTTCTTCCTTAAATTATTCCCTCAGCGGTATCAGTGATTTTATCCGGGAAAATTCTTATTATCAGAGCCTCTTTTCACAAACCTCCTTTTACTATTCCCCGGTTTATTCCGGTTATTTTAAAAATGAAGTTTCAAATACCAATTACTCTTTCACTTTTTTATCAAAAAGATATACCATAAACAGCATGCCTTATCTGGTTACCATTTGCTATAATACAGAAAATTATATTAAATCAAGTGCTTCCGTTACGGAAAACTCGATTGACGGTTTTACGGTCTTAAATAAAAACCGCCAGTGTGTATATACAAATGGTTCTTTCCCGGAATCTTCCTGCAATGATTCCCTGACTGATAAAATGATTTCTGCAAAAGGCATAATAAAGGAACCGGAAGGCTATTACTTTTATTCCAAAGTCATCGCCACCAACAGCCTTGTTGTCTGCTATGCTTCCAACTTAACACTGCTGCATTCCTTTATTACCCTGTTCCTGGCAATTATTTCATTATGTATCGCCCAGCCGGTTTTATATTATCTGTTCCTGATTCCCACCAACGGTAAATATTTGGCACCGTTAAAACAGCTTTCCGATGAAATGAAGCGCTTTTCCATCGGGCAGACGCCTCCGGATAAAATTACCACGGATGATGAAATTGAAGACCTGAGCAGTGTATTTCATCATATGATTTTAGAGATTAATATACAGGCTCAAGATATCAGCGTGCAGGAGCATGAAAAAGCCGTTACCTATTATAAGCTGCTGACAACCCAGTTAGATCCCCACTTTATTTATAACACCATGAATATAATAAATATTTTAGCCAGGCAGCAGCGGACCGAAGATATCATAGAGGTAAATACGGCCTTGACCAGGATTTTGCGGGAACGCCTGAATACCCAGTCCACTACCTTTGAAACAGTGGAAGAAGAAATTAAAACCTTACGTCAATACGGTATCATCATGGATTACCGCTATAAAAACAACGTAAACCTGTACTATGAAATTGATCCCGGTATAAACAATAAAAAAATCCCAAAAAACATTCTTCAGCCACTGGTTGAAAATTCTTTTTATCATGGGCTTACCAGAGATGACGGACTTATCAGGGGAAATATCACTGTTATGATATATCCTATCGATTCGCGTATCGTAATGGAAATCAGCGATGACGGGAAAGGAATTGCTCCCGAACAATTGAAAAATCTGCGGGAAAACAAATTTGACATTAACCGGAGCAATAAGGAAAACTCCCATATCGGCATGAAAAATATCTATAACCGCTTAAGTTACCTCTATCATGACAACTTTGAAATGGAGGTTCAAAGTTCCCCGGGCTTTGGCACTACCGTCATTCTGACTCTGCCTGTCGTAGAAGATTAGTACCCACAACCGCAAGAAACCTCCGGGACAGGTGCGAGGTTTCTCTTACTATTAAGCTTCAGCCTGTTGAGTACCCGGTCCCTGCTTCCTGACTTCCTTTTTCCGCTTCATTTCTGCAAATCCTTCACTGTTCTGGGAAATTCCCATAACAATTAACAGGAAAGCTCCCAATACCATATTCTGTATATTATCAGTCAGTCCCATCGCAATAAATCCGTTGAAGATAATAGCAATGGTAAGCTCTCCGATAAAAACCATCAAAGGCATATTATCCCAAAGGCGGATCAGCTGCAATCCTATCAGGACTCCCATCATTGGTTTAAATACCATGTTCATAGTTACCATTCCGGTCTGGATGGAAACCGATGCGGAATAACAAATCTGTAAAACAGCGCCAAAGGTACAAAAAATACCGCTTATAATAAAGGCTTTGAATTTAACCTTGTCCGTATCTACACCCATATGCTTTAACATTACCTCATCATTGCCGGCTGCCTTGATCAGACACCCGATTTTCGTGTGATACATCACAAAATAAAAAATAACACAGGCAATAAGGGTTAGAATTATGTTATTCGGATAAGAACCCCACTCCGAAATTTCATTTGTAACTTTTAATATTCCTGAACTTCCTGCCGCTTCAGAAAGTTTATAACCCATAACCTCCATAACCAGTACAACACCCATGGATACAACCATGGAGGGAATTTTCAGATAACGGTACAGCAAAGCAATAACCACGCCGCCTGCCATAGCTCCCAGGAAACATCCGGCAAACAGACCTGCCACGCCAAACCTGCCTGCCAGGACGGCTCCTGTTGCCGCACCGAATACCACCCGGACTCCGGGGCTGAAATCCATTAATCCTGCCTGCATTACTACCGCCATGGCAAGCCCCATTGTAACCGGAATCATACACTGGCTAAGTATAATTCTCAGACTATGAATCCCGAAACCGCCTGTTACAGAGCTAAATACAGCAAATAAAAGGACAGGGAGTACGCAGACACCAAGAACACTCATAATCTGCTTTTTCATATTAACCTCTTTTCCGGATACTCAATCTCTGATTGAATTCTAGTCATCCAATGGAGAATATTCATTAATCACGCTCTGTAATGTTTCTTCATTCAAATCAGGATTATTCCATTTAAATAGATTATTTGTAATAAATTTATCCTCATAAAATATTAAATCTTCATTTCCCACCACATCCATATATTTTGCCGCCGCTTCTACGGAATCAATCTGCAGCATGGCAATATTATTACTGGTAAAAGTATCTGCTAAGGGATATCCCTGAATTGCATTTACCAGCTTAATAACTACCATATAGGGATCATAAGTAAAACACGGAAGACCATACGCTAAAATTTGGACACCGCTTTCAAAGTTAGATGCCATGTCATCCAGAAAATCAATTGTTGCCATTTTCACTTCATCAGCCCGTCCTGCATCTTCAATCGCTTTTACAATTGCTTCATGTACTCCGGAGGCTGTTGTACCGACTACAAAAATACAGTCTAAATCAGGATTTGCAGAAAGAAAACTTTCGG
>JAATEU010000605.1 GCA_015655565.1 Clostridiales bacterium | reverse complement strand
CGGCTGAAAAAACGGAAGAACTGCAAACCTCCACTTCCGTACCGGCCTCAGCTCCCATACCTGCCCCCACTGCTGTACCGGCAGTTACCATAACGCCAACACCGGCAATAACTCCAAATGCAGAATCAACACTTGTCATAAATGAAACAAAAGCAGAGGAAATCCTTAAGAATATGACCCTGAAGGAAAAGGCCGGACAGTTATTTTTTGTCCGCTGCAAAAAAGAACAGGCAGTATCTGATATTGGGACTTATTATCCGGGGGGATTTATCCTCTTTGGGGATGATTTTAAGAATCAATCGAAACCCCATATAAAAGCCCTTATAAAATTTTATCAAAAGAAGTCAGAAATACCTTTACTGATCGGTGTTGATGAAGAAGGCGGAACCGTTAACCGGATAAGTAAATACCCTGGATTCCGTGCCGTACCCTTTAAATCACCACAAGACTTATATAAGGAAGGCGGGTTTGATCTAATTATTAGTGATACCTTAGAAAAAGCAAGGCTTTTAATAGAATTAGGCATTAATGTAAACCTTGCCCCGGTTTGTGATGTATCAACGGATCCCAAGGATTTTATCTATCAACGCTCCTTTGGAAAGGATGCCAGGGAAACCGCAGCGTATGTAAAAACCGTAGTTCATCAGATGAATACCCAGGGAATCGGCTGTACACTAAAACATTTTCCCGGTTACGGCAGCAATGTGGATACCCATAATGGAATTGCCATTGACAAAAGAAGTTATGAAACCTTTATAAACAGCGATTTTCTTCCCTTTAAGGCCGGCATCGATGCAGGTGCAGGCAGTATTTTGATATCACATAATATTGTAGAATGCATGGATGAAAATTATCCTGCTTCCCTTTCTGAAAAAGTTCACAGGATACTCCGGGAGGAATTAGGATTTAAAGGAGTTATTATGACGGATGACTTAAGCATGGATGCAATAAAACAATATACAGGAGATGAGGAAGCCGCCGTACAGGCCATACTGGCCGGAAATGATTTAGTCATTGCCTCGGATTTTGATGTTCAGATTCCTGCCGTTATCACTGCCGTTAATGACGGCACCATAACGGAAGACAGTATAAATGAATCCGTAATAAGGGTTCTTATCTGGAAACTTTCCCTGGGAATCATTGAGTAAATAATTCCTTGCTTTAAATCTTCTCTTTCTCATAAGCCAGATTATGCAATGCATTGCCCTGTAAACGATAAATCCGCCATTCTTCCCAATGTATGGCTCCAATGCTTTCATAAAAATGAATGGAGGGGTTATTCCAGTTAAGGCAGGTCCATTCCATTCCCCAGCAGTTTCTCTCAACTGCCAGTTCAGCCAGATTTGATAAAATTGTTTTTCCAAAACCTCTGCCCCTGAATTCCGGCCGGATAAAGAGATCTTCCAGATAAATTCCCGGTTTACCCATAAAGGATGAAAAGTTGTAGAAGTACATGGCATAACCAACCGGACTTCCCTCCAACTCGGCAATCGTAACTTCAGCCACCTTTCTGGCAAATAGGGAATCCCTCAGTACCTCCTCCGTTGCTATAACATGATCTGACAGCTTTTCATAGGCTGCCAGCTCTTTAATTAATTCATAAATAAGCTTTGTGTCTTTTTCTTCTGCAAATCTTAATTTAAAACCTTCTGTGTTTTTCATTTTAAAATCTCCTTTTATCTTAACAGGTAATTTCTAATTCTTCTTTCATAGGTTTTACAGCCCTTTTTATATCTTTTCAAGCTGATAAGACACTGCATCATAACTGCTGCCTTCAATTAATCCCAATTAAACCAGATGAGGATTTCCCGTTCCCGGTTAACAATCTCACCTTCCGTATTACTTTCAATAAAATTCATCACATTATCAAGTATACTGTCTGCATGGGCAGCATCACCTGTAACACAGGTAAGACCCAATCACCATTTTTTCTCTTATTCTTCTATCTTGCCGACAGATGCAGCATAAACTACAAACTCATTATCCTCTGCAAAGGAGGGTTTCGAATCAAGACCTAAAAGGCCGTCTGCCAGGAACTGGTCATAGGCACCAATGCCACAGGTACCGCAGCCGATGGATTCACTGGCAAAATAGAGATTCTGGCATACATGTCCGACATCAATTAAGGCATATTTCTGGGCTTCATCGTTATAACGCCATTCACTGCGGTACGGAAATACCGTCCATACAAAACCAGCCGCTGCAGTTCCAAAAAAGGCCTGACCGCAATATGCCCCGGTAACCTGTTCTGCCTGATTTTCAATGGGACCCAAAAACTCCAGTTCATGTTCCAATGCCAGATAATGATACAGCCCTGCCTCCAGTCCGTCCACGCGGTTTACAATAAGATAAGTTTCAAAAGGATGTCTTGCTCCGGCGGAAGGAACCGTACGCATAGTTGCTTTTTTCTGCTTTCCTATCACCTTCTTTACACCCTGGGTCGCCCAAAGAAGAAACGCAAGTTCCTCCAGGGTAAGGGCACCATCAATATATTTACGTTTACTGGTCCTTGTATTAAGTAGATTTAAAAAATTATTATTCTTTATTATATTTTCAAAGTTACTGGTAAGTGAAATAACATGATCACTTACCTTTTCTTTCGCTAAAGGTGGCTGCGGCAGTCCCTTTTCCTGATCACTTGCATAGTCGCCGTTATCTGCAGCCTTCATTATTTCCCTTAATTCCATTATCCTGCCTTTGATATCATTATCTGCCATACATTATCTCCTATCCTGCTTAGAGAATTTACTATAATTTAGTATTCTCTTAACATTTAATATAATATTCTCTTTTGTTATATTACAATCCGGTTATTAAATTGATTATACTCCATTAACCGGATTATATTCAACCATTTTGTTTTCCCTGTCTGTTTTCAGTCTGTTTTCCCGGCCGGTTTTTTCCTTTCTTCCTGATATATCTGCATAAAAAGATGCCAGATACAATAACAGGCATACTGCATATAGTAATTACCTGTGCCGGCTGGACACCGGCTGTCAGAAGCTCAAAGAATAAAAATAACTGCTTTTTTAGTCATAACAACTTTTTATAGCCTTTCATCCGTGATTTTCTCACTCAGTTCAAATAATTTTCTGGCCGCTTTCTTACTCTTGGCTGCTTTTGAAGTTTTTGTCATCCAGCAGCGGTAAAAATATTTGCCGGTAACACGAGCCACATCAGGGCTTGTTGCCAGATAAACGGCCGTGCTGGCACCTATTTCGGGAGTTATAAAAAAAGGCTTTAACAACTCCATAACCCTCCTGCCAAATCCCGTATCACGATTAATTCCCAAAGATGTGGCAACTGCACCGGGATGGCAGCAGTTAACGGTAATTCCCCTGTTGCGCAGACGCTCAGCCAGCTCTCTTGCAAATAGTATGTTAGCCAGTTTTGACTGACTGTAAGCTTTTATTACATTAAATCCCCGGGTCAGATTATAATCGTCAAAATGTATCCTGCCAACCTTATGGGCTCCTGAAGCAACTATTACAATTCTGCTGCCGGGTTTCATCCGGTCCAATAACCGCAGGGTTAAAAGAAAATGCCCTATATGATTAACAACAAACTGCTCCTCTACACCATCGTCCGTTTCCCTTCTCTCCAGTGAAATTACTCCTGCATTGTTCACCAGTACCTCCAGCTGCTCAAAATATACTTTAAATTCATCGGTAAATCTACGGATATCTTTCATGTTACCCAAATTGCATAACATAAGCCATAAATCCCGTTCTTTTACTTTCTGTAAATCCTTTAGGGCCGCTTCTCCCCTCTCCTTGTTCCTGCACAGCATTATTACCTGATATCCCTGGTCTGCAAGGGCGGCGGCGGCAGCTTTCCCCATTCCGGAACTGGCCCCGGTAACAAGAGCTGTTTTCTTTTTTCTTTCCGTTTCCGGTATCGGCTGTTTCAATGACTCAATCATACTTGGCTCCTATCTGCGCCTGATGCGCTTATAATTCAATCTTCCTATAACCACTATTGCTGTCCCCAATATATTGACCGTTATGATCCATGATTTGAAAACCAAGCTTTTTATAAAGTGAAATTGCTTCCGGCTGTTTTATTCCGGTTTCCAGTAACATGGCATCATACCCTTTTGCTTTTGCCCTATCCAATAACTGTTTTACTATATATGTACTATAACCATTCCCTCTATATTCCTTGTTCACATATACTCTTTTTAATTCAGCCATATTGTTGTCATACTTTCGAAAGCCGCAGGCAAAGGGAATATTCCCATCATACAGGAAAATTGCATCCTTAATGTCAGTCAAGGTATTAAAGATTGAATATTTCTGTTTGGAGCCATACATATATATAATTCCTGTTCTAATTCTTCCGGCAGTTTTGCAAAGTCCGGAGCATTATTATCCACGATTTTAGTTGTAAATTCCATCTTCCGCCCCATTACCTGATTTCATAATGCCGATTAATTCGAACGAATTTCTATTAACGGTATCGTTGTTTAACATAAAATACCTGGAACAAACAAGCGTCATTGTTTAAATCAACAGGGCATTTTATTTATATTATACAACAAGTTAAATTATAATAAAATATATTTATTGCCAGGGTCAGACAAACGCAGAAATAAGCATTTTATGAAAAATATGCTCCTTATTTTTCACTACTAAGCAGGCAAAAATAGGCTGTTACAAAACAGAAACCTATAGAACAGACCTGAAAAGGCCTGAATCCATAGGTTTCATTTGCGTTAGTATCTTTGTTTTACCTGTTTACTGCTCCAATTGATTATGCAGCTTCAGTTTTCATGGTATTAGTAATACTATAAATGGTGATTTCATCTGATTAAAATGTATCACTGCCCAATATAAGTAATGAACTTACTATCATTACAGTTAGGATAACAAATGATTTTTTCAAAAAACAAAATGGGCGCCCTCCGAACCATATATGATTACAGCGGGGAAACCGTACCTCCGTCAGAAAGTGTAATGGTTTGTCCGTTCAGCCAGTCATTACTGCTGTCTGACGAATCATAATAAATTGTATATCCGTTTGAAACTATATTTGACAGGCTTTCATCTTCATCCGTAATGTAGGAAACATAAGAGTCACCTGTTACATTCCAGATTGAATCTGAATCTAAAGTAATTGATACATCGCCTGCGTTTGCCTTATCTATTGTTCCTGTATATTCCGTTTCTTCCGTAAGTCTTAATTCAACTGTACTGATAGCATCACAGGTAATATCGCCTTCCAATATCTGACTTATACCCTTCAACATAATTTTACCGCCATTGGAACCGGGTATTCCCCAGTTATTCGTATCATTTCCTGCCGCATTCAGTAAAATGCCGGATGTAAAGTTCAGGATTGTATTGGTCAGGTATATTTCCGCATCCGTATTGGTGATATAAAACATCTCACCTGTTGATGTGGTTGATATTGTACTATCCGTTGAAGTAAATACACATGTTCCTTCTGCCGCATCACCTGATGTGCTTTGATAAAGCATGATTCCGTTTTTGCCTGCACCTGTCAGATGACTGTTAATTAATGTAATAGTGTTTTTCCCCTCTACTACTGCAGCCTGAGAACCCGTAGCAGTTCCCGTAACATTCGTTGCAGTTATGCTGCCTGTAGAATAAATGCACGGTGAACCATCCCCTGAAGAATTTACGGTACTGTCCGTAACCTTAATTGTACCTTCCCCACGGTCTGTGGCAATAGATGCACAATGCGCACCTGTTGTTGCTATATCAACATTGTCAGCAATTACGGTGCCGTCGTAGGTAGCATCAAGCCCTCTGGAAGAATTTCCGGTCGTTTTTATTGTAACACCAGAGACATAAATTACCGAGCCTTCACCGCTTGCAAAAATTGCGTTTGAACCCTCAGCCGCAGAAGTAAGTGTATAATCACTGATTGTTACGGTACTTGCGCCCACTGCTGCCAGAATGCTGTTAACAGCATAGAAATTGCTCTCATCTCCATCGGTCGTAT
>JAATEU010000562.1 GCA_015655565.1 Clostridiales bacterium | reverse complement strand
GACGTCTCCGACGTGCGCGACGAACGGGATGTTGAGCGCCTGCCGGTTCTCGACGAGGAACCGCGTCTGCTCGCGGAACGGGTCGGTGCCGTAGCGGGGCAGGAACTGGTCGGCGGAGTACTATTTTATTATAACTGGTTAAATTATATAAATAAACTTTATCTAACTGGCATAATTCAAGATCAATAAACCTTCGTCTTTCGGAAGGCCCATTTTTAATAATTCTTAAATCCTCAGGTGAAAAAAATACAATATTGACAATACCAAATAATTCACTGGATTTCTTAATCGGAATACCATCAATGGCAACTCCTTTGGGTTTGTTTTTCTTTAAATGCATATCAATCTTATGTGTAACATTATCACGGTCCAACATAATCCTTAAATGGGATTCTTCTTTATCCAGTTTTATAATTTCCCTGTCTTTACTTCCTTTATGGGACTTAGTAGTGCCGCAAATATAAATTGCCTCTAAAATATTTGTTTTACCCTGCGCATTATCACCATATAAGATATTAATACCATTATGAAATTCCATAAAAAGATCACTATAATTCCGATAATCTTTTAATTCAAGGGATTTGATATACATTAAACACCGCTATTCCGATTATTTTTCAATCTTGATTGTTTCCTTGTTGTAATCAACTATATCACCATCATATAACTTTTTTCCTCTTTGTATTTCAACAATTCCGTTTACTTTAACCAGTCCATCCTTGATTACTGTTTTTGCATCTACACCGGAGTCAACTATTCCACCAGCTTTTAGGGCCTGGCCTAATTTTATGAAATCTTCTCTTAACTTAATTATCTGCATTATGCAATCCATGCCTTTCCAGGCTGGAAATTTCCTATTAAATTTTTTTAAACAGGTTAACATCCAGTCATCTATTTTATTATATCTTATCGGAAGATGTTTTTTATGCTTTATATAAAAATAACCATTATTGTACTGCTGAATTAAAATTAACAGGAAGAATCAAATAAATGTAAGACTCTTCTTTATCCCTGATAAAGCAAGGGGCTTTTGGATTAATTAAATAAATATCAACCTCTTCATCATCAATTACCCTTAAGGCATCAATCAGGAATTTTGGATTGAAACCAATAAGAATATCCTTACCCTCTTTTGTAATATCTATTTCTTCATCCATGGATCCAATCGTTGAATTAATTTTAAGTTCCATATTATTATCATCTATCTTTACAATAATCGGTTTTTTTTCTGTTTCTTTGATTAAAAGTGTTGCCCTGTCAATACAATTTAATAATTCCTTTTTATTTATGGTTACTTTTGTTTCATAATCACTGGACAACATTTGATTGATTTTGTAATATTCACCTTCAATTAACCGTGATAATACCATGGTATTGTCAAATTCAAAAATGATGTGTTTGTCGGTAAAGAATAATCTTACTTCATCAGTAAATTCGCCTGATAATATTTTACTTATTTCTATTAAGGTTTTACCGGGAACAATTACTTTTATATCATCATATTTATCTTTTAGGGTTATTTTTCGGATTGAAATCCTATGACCATCCAGGGAAATAACTTTAAGCTCGCTGCCATTAATTTCAAAAAATTCTCCTGTCATGATTTTATTACTTTCATTATCAGA
The DNA here is from genome assembly GCA_015655565.1 of Clostridiales bacterium. Taxonomy (GTDB): domain Bacteria; phylum Bacillota; class Clostridia; order Lachnospirales; family Lachnospiraceae; genus Anaerocolumna. The sequence goes on along the minus strand of JAATEU010000562.1, from coordinate 2,030 downwards.
TATAGAAAATACGGTTTGCCTGATTATTTCTTTTAAAGTAAATTGGGAAAGTATAACCGCATCTTTTTTCTCGACTTTAGGAAGATATGGAAATTCTTCTCCACTCTTTCCGGAAATAGTAAATTTAGCTTTTTCACATATAATAGTCGTTAAATAATTGCCGTCTGTTTCTATGATTACATCATTATCCGGTAATTTACGGATAATTTCAGAAAATACCTTAGCATTAATGGCAACTGTTCCAGGTTCTAAAATATTGCCTTTTACCAGTGTTTCAATACCCAGTTCCATATCATTGGCAATTAATTTGATATTATCACTTTTAACTTCAATAATTAAACATTCTAAAATAGGCATGGTAGATTTTGCCGAAACTGCTTTCAGAACTATATTAATATGATTTGATAATTCAGTTTTGGAACAAACAATCTTCATAATTGTGTATAACTCCCTTCGCGGTTTTTTGTATAATTATATATAATAAAATTTTATAGCAGTAGTAATAGGGCTTGTTAGTTTGTGTATAAGTACCTTAATATCATAAAATCCGTGGTTCCTGGAAAAGGATAACCATGTGAAAGAATAATAAGCATATTTGTATGGAAAATTTATTTTAAAAATTATCTTAAAGTTATCCCAAGGCAACTCACCTAAAAATAACAGCTTGTTAACAGAAGAATGTGGAAAAAAATAGACCTTATTAAGGATTGATTTTCTTCGTTAATACTTCTATCGTATTTTGCATGCCTGGATCTTTCTTAATATTGGTTTGAACCTTGTCGATACCGTGAAGAATGGTGGTATGATCCCGGTTGCCCATAATCTTTCCAATATCGGAAAGAGAAAAATTAGTTAATTTACGGCATAAGTACATGGCAATTTGTCTGGGATAAGCTATGTTCCTGCTTTTATTTATGGAGTATATTTCGGAACATGTAATATTAAAATGTTCTGCAATAACGTCAATAATCAGAGCAGGTGTTATTTGTTTCTTATCATCCGGTGAAATCAGGTCTTTTAATGCTTCTTCAGCCAGGATAACATTAACTTCCTGTTTCTTTAAGCGGGACAATGCAACAATTTTTGTCAGGGAACCTTCTAACTCCCTGATATTTGACTTAACGTTAGTAGCTATATATTTCATTACTTCATTATCTATCTGAAGGCCATCCAATTCTTCTTTTTTCTTTAGGATTGCCATACGGGTTTCGTAATCCGGCGGCTGTATATCAACTGTTAAACCCCATTCAAAACGGGACCGGAGCCTTTCTTCCAAGGTTAAGATATCTTTTGGAGGTTTATCACTGGAGATTATGATCTGCTTTTTTGATTCATGGAGGGTATTAAAGGTATGGAAAAATTCCTCCTGCGTACTTTCTTTTCCTATAATAAATTGGATATCGTCAATTAATAAAACATCATTGTTTCGATATTTTTCCCTGAATTCGGTAGGAGTTGTATTAACATTACGGATGGATTCGATTAACTCATTCGTAAATTTTTCACTGGTTACATACATAACTTTACTGCTGGCATTCTGCTCTAATATATAATGGGCTATGGAATTCATTAAATGGGTCTTACCCAATCCAACACCGCCGTAGATAAAAAGCGGATTATAAATTTCAGCCGGGGACTCGGCTACTGCTAATGATGCGGCATGTGCAAGATTATTATTTGCACCGACTACAAAAGAATCAAAAGTGTACCGTGGATTTAAAAAGGAGGATCCGTTTTTCTGATTCTTATTTTTAGTATTTGCTGCTGCATCTCTTTTATTTTTATTGGGTTCTATTTGGCTTTCCAAAATAAATTCCAATTCATAATTTTCGTCCATGATTTCTGTAATGGCAACTTTTAATGGAATTCCATATTTTCTGCTTATGAAATTTTTGCTGTCAGGGCCGATCATTTTATCATCTATAGATATAGTAATTAAGTTATCTTTTACTGAATATACTTTTAAAGGAAGTAACCAGGTTTTAAAAGAAACATCTGTTATACAATGTTCGGTTTTAAGATATTCCAGT
>JAATEU010000130.1 GCA_015655565.1 Clostridiales bacterium | reverse complement strand
GTCAGCGCCAGAGTCTGGCAAGCCAGACTCTTTGTTCTAAATTTATAGGGTTCAAATATCGGCAAGAGCTTCACAAATTTGGTTTTATTAAAAAATTATATTATGACAAAAGTGCCATAAGAAATTCTTATGGCACTTTTTCGTTTTTAATGTTATCAAAAATCAGTATATAGATAGGAAAGTATGAAAGGTGGAAAAGATTATGAAGAAAATTTGGAGCAAAACACTTATTAAGGGAAAAAAATGGTCCGGTAATATTGGAAGGGAAAAATATATTCACTTTAAAGCCCTTGAACCAGATGCCAATGTATCCATGCTGCTGTACAACATGAGGGATATTTCAGAAAGATACAATATGCCGGATACCTTAAAAAGTCAGTATACAGCTCATTTAACAAAAGGGAATGTATTGATGAGTGACAATGCAAGAGAGAAAATTGACATGCATAATTGCCGTGATACTTTTATATTTCAGATATCTAAGCCGGATGAATTTCTCTGTAAAAGGGACCTGGCACCAAATATTAACTTTTTTATGAACGTTCCTGTTACGAAAGAAGGCGGACTTAAATTTGATGACGGTGTTTCATCACCGGGGAAATATGTGGAAATGAAAGCCCTTGTGCATACGATGGTTTTAATCAGCAATTGTCCTCAGCTTAACAATCCATGTAATGCGTATAATCCGACTACGGTTCGTTTATTAATCTGGGATGCGGAATAAATGAAAAGGGGGCAACTTGTATGCTGCATAAGATTCTAATTGCAAATAGAGGAGCTATAGCAGTTCGAATAGAACGAACATTAAAGAAAATGAGAATTTCCTCCGTTGCTGTGTATGCAAAAGCGGATCAGGACAGCCTTCATGTTGAAAATGCCGATGAAAAGATTTATCTGGGTGAAGGTACTGCAAAGGAAACCTATCTTGATATAAAAAAAATCCTGAAAGCAGCCATTGATACAAAGGCAGAAGCAATACATCCGGGTTACGGTGTTTTAAGTGAAAATACGGATTTTGCGAAAGAGTGAGAAAAACACGGCATAAACGTTATCGGACCAACGGCAGAGCACATTACCCTTTTCGGATTCAAACATTCTGCCAGGGAAATTGCATTAAAGGCCAGGGTACCATTGCTTCCCGGAACAGGTCTTATGAAAGATGCCGCAGAGGCGGTGAAAGAAGCTGAGGCAATCGGATATCCGGTTATTTTAAAAAGTACGGCCGGCGGCGGTGGCATTGGGATGCGTATCTGTAATAGTAAAGAGGAATTGGAAGATGCCTATGAAGGGGTGTGCCATCTGGCAGCAGCTAACTTTAATAATGACGGTGTATTTTTAGAAAAATATATAACGAAAGCCAGACATGTAGAAGTACAGATATTTGGTAATGCTTTTGGGGAAGTGGCAGCCATCGGTGAGAGGGACTGTTCTGTTCAGAGAAGAAACCAGAAGGTTGTTGAAGAAAGCCCGGCGCCAAATCTTTCTGACAAGGTAAGAAGCAAAATGTATGAAGCGGCGAAAAGGCTGGCGAAAGAGGCATCTTATCGCAGTGCAGGTACGGTGGAATTCCTGTATGACGAAGTTACGGAAGACTTCTTTTTTCTGGAGGTGAATACAAGACTTCAGGTAGAACATGGAATAACAGAAGAAGTAATGGGTGTTGATCTGGTTGAATGGATGGTTCGTGAAGCATCTGATGAACTTTTCGGTCTTGATGATTTAGCAGGAACAAGAGATGGTCACTCCATTGAAGTGAGAGTTTATGCAGAAGACTGTTTAAATCAGTTCAGACCGGGCATTGGTAAAATTGATAAAGTAGTTTTTGATGAAACAGCAAGGATTGAAAGCTGGATCAGGGATGGCTTGGAAGTAACCTCCCTGTATGACCCCATGCTGGCAAAGCTAATTGTTCATGGTAAAAATCGTGAAGATGCAGTTGCTAAAATGACGAAGGTGTTAAAAAATTCCAGAATATATGGACTGACTACCAATCTTCAGTACTTGGAAGCATTTATTAAAACGGACAATTATCAGAAAGGTAATCTATTTACCGGAATGCTGAATGATTTTTCACCGGAAGAAAAAGCCCTGGAGGTGTTGGAGGGCGGTATCCAGACAACGGTTCAGGATTATCCGGGAAGAACAGGATACTGGGCGGTAGGTGTTCCGCCCTGCGGACCAATGGATGCTCTTTCTTTCCGTATCGGTAATCGGCTGTTAGGTAATAAAGAAGAAGCCTCCGGATTGGAAATGACACTACGGGGAGGAACCTACAGGTTTAGGACAAAAACCAATTTTTGTCTTACCGGTGCTGATATGGAGGTAAAACTTGACGGGAAAGAGATGTCCATGTATCAGGTTATTACTGCTAAAGCCGGACAGATATTGAAATTAAAAGAGGCAAAGAAAGGTATGCGTACTTACCTGCTTGTTGCAGGTGGATTTGATATGCCAAAGATATTAGGCAGCAGTGCAACTTTTACCTTGGGGAGCTTTGGCGGTCATGGGGGCCGGGCATTAAGGGCCGGGGATGTGTTAAGACTTCATGATGCAGGTAATACTATCGGGGAAAAGAAGCTTTCGACAGAAAAACAGCCGGTTATTGGGAGTGACTGGACCATTGGTGTGATAGCGGGACCTCATTGTACAAAAGAATTTTTAGAGCCGGAGTATTTAAAAATTCTCACATCGGCAGAGTATGAAGTGAATTTTAACAGTGCAAGAACCGGTATTCGTTTAAATGGACCTGTTCCGGTATGGACAAGAGAAGACGGCGGAGAAGCAGGACTGCATCCCTCCAATATTCATGATAACGCATATGCAATCGGTGCACTTGATTTAACAGGTGACCAGTCTATTCTTTTAGGTCCTGACGGTCCACGTCTGGGAGGCTTTGTATGCACGGTAAGTACAGAATCTTCCGAATTATGGAAACTAGGCCAGCTTCATCCCGGAGATAAGGTGCATTTTAAATTGTTATCCATGGAAGCTGCGATAGAATTAAGACATCTGCAGGAGGAAAAGCTTAAGGCAGACAGTATTTCAGAAAGTGATTTTAGCGTAGTTCCGCTCCCGGAAGGGCAGGAAGAAATAAATGGTGAAGCTCCTATTATTTTCAGGGATATAAATAGGGAATATCCGATTACAATCCGCTGCTCCGGAGATGAATATATATTAGTGGAATATGGGGATATGGAATTAAGCATCGTATTGAGATTTCGTGTGCACCTTCTTATGAAAGAAGTAGAAAAGGCAAAGGAACTTCCGGTTATCGACCTTACGCCGGGTATACGTTCCCT
>JAATEU010000470.1 GCA_015655565.1 Clostridiales bacterium | reverse complement strand
TATATACTACATTTTAGCAATTTAAAAGTCAATATACAAAGTAAATAAAAAAACCGGTTTACTAAGACACATTTCACGAAAATATAAGATTCGGTGCAGTTGGGTATCATAAATATATTGGATAAAGGTAAATGCCGAAGTGTTGGAAATACTATATAGAAAGGATTCAAATGAACGTAAACAGCAAACAAGGATGGAACTGCAAAACAGTAGCTTTTTTGACACTGGGCTGCAAGGTGAATTCTTATGAAACAGAGGCAATGCAAAAAATATTTGAAGCTGCAGGCTTTCGGGTTGTTGATTTTACCCGGTATTCAGATATATATGTTGTCAATACCTGTACCGTAACAAATATAGCCGATCGTAAATCCCGCCAAATGCTTCACAAAGCAAGAAAGATGAACGAAAAAGCAGTAGTGGTTGCGGTTGGGTGTTATGTACAGACGGCAGGGGATATATTGGAACAGGATGAGGCTGTAGATATTGTTATCGGTAATAACAGAAAGAAAGATATCCTCCGGATATTAAAGGAATATTATGAAAGCAATAACAGGGATGATATCCGTATAAACCGGCATACAGTACAAGGCTCCATAAATGCCATGGGAGCCTGCATGGTTGATATTGGGGCAAAAACAGGGCATGAAGAGTTAAATATTAAGTCGGTGGCAGGAAAGACGCGGGCTTATATTAAAATACAGGATGGCTGTAATCAGTTTTGCTCCTATTGCATTATACCTTATGCCAGAGGAAGGGTCAGCAGCAGATCAGAAAAGGCGGTTATTGGTGAGGTAAAAGATTTAGTCTTAAAAGGGTATAAAGAAATTGTATTAACGGGAATTCATCTGTCCTCTTATGGTATTGATTTTGATTTGAATGCCTGCAAAAGCGGGCAGAGGGAAGCTGAAGTAAACCATTTACTGCAGCTGATTATTAACTTAAGCGGTATTGACGGACTGGAAAGAATCCGGTTGGGTTCTTTGGAACCAGGAATAATTACAGAGAAATTTGCCGAGACTTTATCTAGTAATACAAAACTATGTCCGCATTTTCATCTTTCCCTGCAGAGCGGCTGTGATGAGACGCTGAAACGTATGAACAGAAAATACAGTACACAGGAATATTATGAAAAATGCTTATTACTTCGAAAATATTTTCATAATCCGGCTGTTACAACGGATGTAATAGTGGGATTTCCAGGTGAGACGCAAGAAGAATTTGATGAAACAAGGAACTTTCTGCAAAAAATTTCTTTTGCGCAGATGCATATATTTAAGTACTCTGTCAGGAAAGGAACCAGGGCAGAGCAGATGCAAAATCAAGTTAAGGAAGAAGTAAAAACAGACTGGAGTAATATTTTAATTGCACTGGGAGCAGAAATGGCAAGAGAATATCAATCCGGATTTTCTGGAAAAACGGAGAAAATCCTCATTGAAGAATATCTGACATTAGAAGGACAGACTTATCAAACCGGCCATAATGAAAGATATTTAAAATTAGCCGTTCAATCGGGAAAGGATTATAATAATCAGATTGTCAGGGGCAGGGTAGGGGGTTATCTTAATAAAGATATTATGTTCTGTGAAATAATGGATTGATATTTACGGAGTTTTATATTAATATATATATATAATACACTGTGCGAAATTAACTTAAGTCCCAAAAGCCCGTAAATAGTATAAAAAAGGACGTGATGATATGCAGGAATTTAATAATACACAATATTTTAAGGTACAGAAGGAAAATGAAATTTCGGTAAAAGAAATTATTTCTGCTGTTTTTGTAGCGATGACAGAAAAAGGATATAATCCGGTAAATCAAATTGTTGGATACGTCATGTCAGGGGATCCTACCTACATAACCAACCACAAGGGCGCCAGGAGTCTGATTATGAAGGTTGAAAGGGATGAAATATTAGAGGAATTATTGAATGATTATATAAAACACAATTTGAAGTAATCAGTAATCAAAGCTGGTTTTTGGGTATGCTGTGGAGAATGCCATGGGAGCTAAGGAGGAAATATGAGGATTATGGGGCTGGATTACGGTTCAGTCACTGTTGGTGTAGCGATAAGTGATGAATTATTAATAACGGCACAAGGGATTGAAACGGTACGCAGGAAGCACGAGACAAAATTACGTCAAACCCTGGCCAGGCTTGATGAACTTATTAAAGAGTATAATGTGGAGCAGATTATATTGGGATACCCAAAGAATATGAACAATACAATTGGTGAACGTGCTACCAAATCTGAGGAATTTGCTGATGTTTTAAGAAGAAGGACCGGACTTGAAGTAATACTTTGGGATGAAAGGCTGACTACGGCCGCTGCGCATCAAACGCTGATTTTAGGTGATGTGGGCAGGGAGGATAGAAGCCTGGTAGTGGATAAACTGGCGGCTGTATTAATATTGCAGGGATATTTGGATTTATTGAGTCATCAGAAGAAAATGCAGGATGCTTCGGGTAATTAGTGCGGAACTAATGGGAGAAATGTAATGGAAGAAAAGAAAAATAAAGTTATATTTACAACTGATGATAGTGAACAGACAGAGTTTTATGTTCTGGAACAGACGAAATTAAACGGATACACTTATCTGTTGGTTACCGATGCAGATGAGGAAGATGAGGAAAGAAATGCTTATATTCTAAAAGATTTGTCCTTGGATTCGGACGAATCCGCCTTGTATGATATAGTAGAAGATGAGAATGAATTAGAATTAATAGCTGAAATATTCGAAGAATTATTAGAAGATATCGGTATAGAAACCTGAGCAAGATATAAAAGTGCTGATTATTTAATTAGGTTTTTGATTTCAATGATTTTATAATATTTGTTATAAAATCGGGAGGGTGATAGTCATGCCTGACAAACAGGAGCGATTCAAAACGTTATTAAAGCAAAACGGGCTTAAGGTAACTACGCAGAGAACAGATATTCTCGAAGCGTTGGAAAGCAGACCGGATAAGCATTTAACCGCTGAAGAAATATATGAATGTGTAAAAGTGAAAAACCCGGATATAGGGTTGGCAACCGTTTATAGAACAATTCAATTGTTAGCAGAGTTAAACCTTATAGATAAGCTGAATTTAGGTGACGGATTTGTGCGTTATGAAATTGGCAGACAGGGATGTGAGGATACCGCACACCATCACCATCATTTAATATGCCTGAATTGTGGTAATGTACTTACGTTTCAAGGTGACTTATTAGAAACACTCGAACATAGAATTCAAGAAGCTATGGATTTTGATATAGTGGATCATGAAGTTAAAATGTTCGGATATTGTAAAAATTGTCGTGATGAAATGCAAGGAAAATGTAATCAAAATCAAAACTAATTAAATATGGAGTGCACTTTAAATATAATGGTCAATAATACATAAATTAACTATTGGAGGTGCATTTTTTGAAAGAAAATATTACAGATTTAAAGGGTGTTAAAATAATACCCCTGGGCGGATTAGAACAAATAGGAATGAATATAACGGCATTTGAATATGAGGACAGTATTATCGTTGTTGATTGCGGTTTATCCTTTCCTGAAGATGACATGTTAGGGATTGATCTGGTTATTCCGGATGTAACTTATTTGAAAGAAAATATAAGCAAAGTAAAAGGTTTTGTTATTACTCATGGGCATGAAGACCATATTGGCGCCCTGCCCTATATCTTAAGAGATATAAATGTGCCGATTTACGCTACAAAATTGACGGTTGGCATTATAGAGAATAAATTAAAAGAGCATAATTTATTAAAAGCTACAAAAAGAAAAGTAATTAAATATGGACAGTCTATTAATTTAGGATGTTTTCGAATTGAGTTTATAAGGTCAAACCACAGTATTGCAGATGCAGCTGCCCTGGCTATTTTTACCCCGGCCGGAATCATTGTTCATACCGGTGATTTTAAGGTGGACTACACACCTGTGTTTGGAAGCACCATTGATTTACAGCGTTTTGGGGAACTGGGCAAAAAGGGTGTGCTGGCTTTAATGTGTGACAGTACCAATGTGGAAAGACCTGGTTATACCATGTCCGAAAGAACGGTTGGAAAAACTTTTGATAATATATTTGCGGAAAGTGCACGCAACAGAATCATTGTTGCCACTTTTGCCTCCAATGTTGACCGGGTGCAGCAGGTTATTAATTCTGCAGAAAAGTATGGAAGAAAAGTAGTAATTGAAGGCAGAAGCATGGTTAATATTATGGCTACGGCTTCGGAACTGGGATATGTAACTATGCCTGATAACATACTGATAGATATAGAACAGATGAAAAATTACCCGGATGAAAAAATAGTTTTAATTACAACAGGCAGTCAGGGCGAAGTGATGGCGGCATTACCCAGGATGGCAGCTTCCATCCATAAAAAGTTATCCATTAAACCGGGAGATACGGTTATATTAAGCTCTACGCCAATTCCCGGTAATGAAAAGCCGGTGTCTAAAGTGATTAATGACTTATCCATGAAGGGTGCGAAAGTTATATTCCAGGATACCCACGTATCCGGCCACGCTTGTCAGGAAGAAATCAAGCTCATTTACGCTTTAACCAAACCAAAGTATGCAATTCCGGTTCATGGTGAATACAGACATTTAATCAAACATGCTGAATTGGCACAAATGATGGGGATTTCTAAGGAAAATATATTTGTAATTTCTTCCGGTGACGTCATGGAAATTTCTGAACAGCGTGCAGGTGTAATCGGAAAGGTTCAGGCTCAGGGAATATTTGTTGACGGTTTAGGTGTCGGTGACGTAGGAAATATTGTACTCCGCGATAGACAGCATTTATCTGAAAACGGATTGTTAATCGTTGTAGTAACCTTAGAAAAATATACAAATCAAATATTGTCGGGACCGGATATTGTGTCCAGAGGTTTTGTCTATGTAAGGGAATCTGAGGATCTGATGGATGAAGCAAAGATAGTAGTAAGTGATGCCCTGGAGAAATGCCTCAGCAAAAACCATACGGACTGGGGTAAAATGAAAAACGAAATTAAGGATTCTTTAAGCGATTACGTATGGAAAAAGACGAAGAGAAATCCTATGATACTCCCAATTATTATGGAAGTAAATTGATAGTAAAAGGAGATAGTAAGTATGACTTCTAAGCCTGCTTCTGCACAACTGGTTTTAAAAATAACCAGCTTCATATTGCGTCTTTTGTTAAATATTTTATTTTATATCGTTGTAATTATTTTAATCACAATGGCCAGTAAGCTGACATATAATTTCTGTTATCAGATTTTCGGACAAGTAACGGCATCGGCAGAACCGGGACGTGATGTTGAGATTCGGATTAATAAAGGTGAATCATCTTTGAATATAGCCGGCAAGCTGGAATTAAATAAGATGATTGTTAATAAGTATTCTTTTTATGTGAAAGCGAAGCTTAAGAGGCATACCATTATGCCAGGTACTTATACCCTGAATACTTCTATGACCTATGATGAAATATTTGATGTTATTACAGTGCCATTGGCAGAAGAAACCGGTTCGGATAACGGGGAAGCCGATGTTTCCGGCGGACAGGATACGAAAAATGAGAATACTGCATCGGATGATACGGAGGAATCCGGGGAGTCTGATGTAAATAATGCCACAGGTGATAATTAATACAAGAGAGGCGAACCGGGGCGGAAACAGCCGTTGGTTCGCCCTTTGTCAATATTAGACATTTGTCCGGATCCGAAACAGACTTCGGATATGCCATAGGAGCCAATATGATAGTAGATGAAAGAATAACAGCCTATATCAATACGCTGGAGAAGGAGCTGCCTTTCCATTTAAAGGAATTGGAAAAATCAGCCTTACTGGAAGGTGTGCCGATTATCAGGAAGGAGACCCAAACCTTTCTCCGTTTCCTGCTGGCGGTTAAAAAACCCCGCCGAATTTTGGAGGTGGGAGCGGCAGTGGGGTTTTCCGCCATATTTATGAGTGAATATATGCCTGAGGATTGTACTATAGTGACAATTGAGAAGGTTGAGATGCGGTTGGTAAAAGCCAGAAAACATATTTCTTTCGCTCCCAGGAGAAATAAAATAACCCTGCTGGAGGGGGAGGCGCTGGTACTGTTAAAGAAATTGGCTTTGGATGGACCGAATTCTTTGGACTTCATCTTCCTGGATGCGGCAAAAGCCCAATACCTGAATTACCTTCCCGAGATAATGAGATTGCTGTCAAAGGGAGGAATATTAGTGACGGATAACGTATTACAGGATGGAACGGTGGCTGAGTCCCGTTACGGTATAACCAGAAGGGACCGGACCATTCATACAAGGATGCGGGAATACTTATATACCTTAACCCACATGGACGAATTAGAAACTGCCGTTATACCGGTAGGGGACGGAATAACCGTCAGTACTAAAGTTAAGTGATTCCTGGAAAGGACGGAATAAACATGGGTGAAAACAAGGCCGCCTGCCCGGAGCAGGCACCTTATTTTAATAAAAAGCCGGAATTGCTGATTCCGGCAAGTAATTTAGAAGTGCTGAAAACAGCAGTAATCTATGGTGCCGATGCTGTTTATATTGGAGGGGAAATGTATGGACTGAGGGCGAAAGCGAAAAATTTCAGTTCAGAGGATATGAAAGCAGGAATAGAATTTGCCCATTCTTTTGGAAAAAAAGTATATGTAACCGCTAATATAACTGCACATAATGAAGATTTATCAGGGATTGCAGGCTATTTTAAAGAATTAAAAGAAATCAGGCCGGATGCCGTTATCATATCGGATCCGGGAGTATTTGAAATGGCGGAGGAAATAATTCCCGAGATTGATATCCATATCAGTACCCAGGCTAATAATGTGAATTACAAAACCTGCCGTTTCTGGCATAGAATGGGTGCTGCAAGAGTAGTATCCGCCAGGGAGTTATCCTTGGAAGAAATAAAAAAAATCAGGGAAAACATTCCCGGCGAACTGGAAATTGAAACCTTTATACATGGTGCAATGTGCATCGCTTATTCCGGCCGGTGTTTATTAAGCAACTATTTTACCGGAAGGGATGCCAACCGCGGCGCCTGTACCCATCCATGCCGCTGGAAATATTATCTTACCGAAAAAACACGCCAGGGAGAGTATCTTCCGATTGAAGAAAATGAACGGGGCACCTATATATTTAACTCCAAAGATTTGTGTATGATTGAATATATACCTGAATTAATTCATGCAGGCATAGACAGCTTTAAAGTAGAAGGCAGAATGAAGACGGCACTGTATGTAGCTTCTGTTGCCAGAACCTACCGGACAGCCATTGACGACTTTTTTAAATCCCCGGCCCTTTATGCGGATAATATACCATACTACAAAGAGGAAATAGCAAAGTGTACTTACAGGCAGTTTACAACCGGATTTTTCTTTGGTAAACCAAATGAAGAAGCCCAGATCTATGATAACAATACTTACATTAAGGAATATACCTATCTGGGGATCATAAGCAGTAAAAATAAAGCCGGCCTTTATGAACTGGAACAGAAAAATAAGTTTTCCGTAGGTGAGGAAATTGAAGCAATGAAGCCTGACGGAAGAAATTTGGGACTGACAGTAGAAAGGATAACGGATGAAGACGGCAATGAAATGGAGAGCTGCCCCCATCCAAAACAGAAAATCTTTGCAGGTTTTGGTATGGAACTGGAAGTATATGATCTGCTTAGAAGAAAAGAAGAATAAGAAAAACAACGGGGAGGATATCTATTCCTTTGACCAATGCATGGCTTTGCTGGCCTATGAATTTATCAAATAATTTTTTATCAAATAATAAATATATTTACATTGATTTTTTGGAACAAACATGCTACAATGTAACCCGATTATTTAATTAGAAAGGTTGTGATGATAGGGTTGGAAAAAAAGCTGACTTTGTATGGCTTTAACAACCTCACAAAAACACTTAGCTTCAACATCTATGATGTTTGCTGTGCAAAAAGTGAGAGGGAACAAAAGGATTATATTGCTTATATCGACGAACAATATAATTCTGAAAGATTAACTAAAATCTTATGTGATGTAACGCAAACAATCGGAGCACATGTACTTAATATTTCAAAACAGGATTATGACCCACAGGGAGCTTCTGTCAATATTTTAATAGCGGAAGGAAATTTATCGTCGGAACATATAGATGAATCCTGTAACCAGGGAAAATATTCCGTTCAGTTGAGAAATTCGGTACATGCCCATTTAGACAAAAGTCACGTTACGGTGCATACATTTCCGGAGTATCATCCTGATAACTCCATTTCCACTTTTCGTGTAGATATTGATGTATCTACCTGCGGTGAAATATCACCACTAAACGCGCTGGATTATCTGATTGGAAGCTTTGAATCGGATATTATAACAATTGATTACAGAGTCAGAGGTTTTACCAGGGATCTTGAGGGCAAAAAATACTATATTGAACATGATATAACATCAATACAGGATTATATAGATGATACTACATTAACCAGATATGATGCGATTGATGTGAATGTATATCAATCCAATATCTTTCATACCAAGATGCTGATAAAAGAAATAGAGCTGCAGAACTATCTATTTAATCTCGATGTATATGAATTACCGCCAAAGCAAAGACTTGACATAACGAGTAATCTTCGCAAAGAGATGATTGAGATATTCAGCGGCATGAATATATATTAGTTGTGGAGGTAGAATTATGAATTTACTTTTACAACAAAAAGCGCCCATTCACGAAGCGCTTCTAAGAC
>JAATEU010000389.1 GCA_015655565.1 Clostridiales bacterium | reverse complement strand
CAGGCAAATATCTTCATGTGGTAAATTTTTCAGATTTCCAGATGGATACTTTTTCCTGTCGCTTTGCAGGAGAAATCCGTCTTGCCTTCCTGTGTGACGGTAATACGGTAATACCGGTTACCGGAGGTTCCATAAACGGAAATCTGTTGGATGCCCAGAAAAACCTTGTATTTTCAAAGGAAATGCAGATTGAAAAAGGTTATGAAGGTCCTTATGCGGTAAGTTTGGAAAAAGTCAGCGTGGCAGGCACCTAGTGTGCTGTCCGCTTGGCACTTAGGCTAATTCTCCAGATGATTTGTGCCAGTGCAAGGCAAAATTCCGACGGCAATGCGGTGGCATTGTCTAGGAATTTTAACGTAGCAATGGCGCAAAGCAGATGAGAGAATTAGTCAAGATGTCAGGCGGTAGTTTGCTGGATTATGCAGCCGACACTTTTGTCTTCTTCTGGCAGCTCTGCAACAAAGCAGGTTTATCTAAAAATAAAATTATAGTTTCATTTATTTGAAATTAATAATTTTTCAATTGGCATTGCCGAGAGCTTTTTTATTATGTAGAAAAAAGGTGGTAATGAAAGAACAAATGATAATAATACTGCAAATAATAAGACAAGTATCATACCTGTAACTGTATCTATATTATCATAGAAATTTGTTAGATTTTTAATTACATTGTATATAATTCCATGCAGTAAATAGATGCTCATTGTTATTTGTCCAAGATAAGTATACCAATGCCTGTTTCCAGGAATAACAACAGCAATTAAATATATTAAAAATGTTGAAGATAAATAAACAAAAATACGGTATAACCATCCCCACTGCAGTAAATTTATTTCTTCATATGAATATTTCATAATCAGGACCTGGAAGTTAATATAATCACACTGAAAGAACAAGAATAAAAATATGAAAAAAAGCAATATAAATGAACCTATCCTTACAGCGTTTTTATTAGCAAAATTCATAAATTTTTCTTTATCAAACGTATACCCTAATATAAAAAAGGGTAAGAATGTTATTGTTCTGCCCAATGAACCGAAAGCACCAAATGTTGTATCAAATCCGGCTAATAATCCCAGAATAAAAGAAACCGGCAGGATTCCTTTTATCCTTATTATTTTATCAATTAAAATTCTCCAGCAAAATAAAGATAACAAAAACCATAAAGAGAATTTAGGGTTTAATATTTGAAATGGGCTTTCGCTCCCGCATATAAAATTTAAAAATATGAAATATATGATTTGAAAAATAACGTAAGGAACCAATAGTGTTTTTACTAATTTTAATAAATCATTTTTTTTTGAAAAATACGCCGATATAAATACAAATGCAGGCATATGGAAACAATAAATAGCGGTTACAATAAAATTCATGAGATGATCTTTTTCAGTAAAAGGTGCGGTAAAGTGGGCAACTACCACCAGTATAATCAGTAATCCTTTATAGTTGTCAAAATAACTGTCTCTTTTCATAATTACTCCTTACTGTATTTAAATATACTTTTCCTTGCGGCTTACAGTAATTTGGGGCACTTCCATCTTCCTTACTTTACATACTTTCCTGTCATAAGTTAAAAGTCCGTTTACCTCATCCTCCACATCAGAAAGCTGTGTAAAGACTGCAGCTGACAATCCCTTTTTAATCAACCGCTTCATTTCAATATTATATAAATCCTGAAAAGCCTTATTTAATTCTTTTTTGTTTTTAAAGATTTTATAACCATAGATATTCTCCGAATAGGAGTGTTTCGGAATATAGCAGGCATATCCTGCGAATTCCGATAACACGAATGCTCTTTTTTCCGGAACTACATCTAATTTTCTAAAATAACTGTGGATACTTTTAAAATCCCCGCCCTTTTGGTCAAACCAGCCGCTGGCATGGTCGATTAACCTGGTTTTATCAATTCCGCGTATTAACTTGACGGCCCTGGAAGCATCAAACTGTCCCCAGCCTTCATTAAATGGTACCCAAACAGCGATGGAGGGGCAATTATATAAATGTTCCACCGTTTTTTTACACTCTGAGCTCCATTCTTCCCTGCCTTTTTCATTAACCCTGGAAAACATATGGTAATATTTATCCTTGATAAGGGTTACCAGCCTTGGAAATAAGGTCGGTGCATAACCAAGCCAAAACATATGATATTTACCTCCGCCATTTACCATGTCCTGCCATACTATGGCTCCAAGCCTGTCACAATGATAATACCAGCGGAGAGGTTCAATTTTAATATGCTTCCTTAACATATTAAAACCCAATTTCTTCATCTTCTGTATATCATAAATCATTGCTTCATCACTTGGGGCGGTATACAGTCCATCGGGCCAATATCCCTGGTCTAAAACCCCATTATGAAAATAAGGTTTATTATTTAAATAAATTCTGGAAATTCCTTCCGTATCCTTTTTCACCTCATATTTTCTCATGGCAAAATAACTAATAACCTTGTCCTCCCCAATTGTTATAGCCATATCATATAAAAAAGGATTTTCAGGGCTCCAAAGCTCAGGTTCCGGAATGGGAATAACCAGACTGGAACTGAAATCCTTTACCGATTGAATTAATTGATGACCGTCAAAAATGTCAACTTTAAATTCCTTCTCTTCCACTTTCATGTCCCAATGATTCATTTGAATCTCCAGTTGAATACAGCTTTTATCAACCGACGGTGTAAGCTTTATTGCGGTAATATACTGTTTAGGTACCCACTCCATCCAGACCGTCTGCCAGATTCCGCTTTGGGCGGTATAAAACATGCCGCCTCTTATGAGCTTTTGTTTTCCTCTGTTATGATAGGAGGTATCACTGCAATCGGTTACTTTTAAAGTTAACCGGTTTATATCCTTTGAAACATACTCCGTTATATCCACGGAAAACGGAAGATATCCTCCCATATGTTTCTTAACCCTTTCATCATTTATAAATACCTCACAATATTGGTCAACAGCACCAAAATGCAGAATGCACCTTTTCCCGTCGGGTTTTTTACCTATTCTGACCGTTCTTTCATACCATAAATACTCCTCCGGCATAACCTGTCTGTTAACACCGGATAATACACTTTCAGGTGAAAACGGCACCAATATCTTTCCCTCAAAATGAATTGGCTTTTCTCTATTCTTAGTAATACAATAATCCCAGTATCCGTTTAATATTATAAAATTATCCCGTTTCAGCTGGGGTCTTGGATATTCTTCCAGTACATGGCCCGGATCTAATTTTTCACCCCATTTTGTATAAAGTTGATAATACGATAACTTTTTTCCGGATAACAGAAAGCTTTTAATCATATCTTTTATTTTCATTCCATCACCTATTATTTATTTTACAATTACCTGGAAACGCTAACATAAGTCAGTATAGCACAACAAAATTCTATAATCCACCTTATTTTTTACAATAATTTATAATTCTTATACATTTTCACACAGATTTCAAAGATAAAACAGTTATCTGGTACAGCATTGCGTAAGTTTTGCTTAATTCAGTGCTTGATATTTGCGTTGAAGCAAGGCGGAGGAATGGGGGCAGTGGCTACGCTGATTGACAACAACGCAGCACCGGCGTAAATAGCGGGTGCTGAATTAAGTGAAATTTACGCAATGCTGTACTAGTCTGGGAATATCATGTCGGACGGAAATATCAGTTTGCAGGCATTCAATATTCTTATATTGATTCCACTCATAAAAAATGATAAGATATTAGATAAATTAGTATACCAGTTTAATACAGGGCAGTTCTGCTCGTCTGCTTACATCCTTGCAGCACTATAACAATTAAAGCTTATGCAAGATAACTGAATATTCCGGTTCAAGACATGAGAGGTTTATCCTCCGCATGGCAAATCAAATTAAGCCTCCATATGAAAACAAGATAAAAAATACCATGAATTTTAAAAAAAATTTTGCTGCTAAAGGTTCGCTAAAGGTATCTATATTATTATATAACCTGTAAGGCAGCTGCTTACAAAAAAATTTAAATGGAGGTAATTACAATGATCAAGAGTATTAACGCAACTTTAAACACCAAAAAGAAGAAAGTCCTTGCTTTTGTACTGAGCGGCACGCTT
>JAATEU010000436.1 GCA_015655565.1 Clostridiales bacterium | reverse complement strand
TTAAGAAAATTTTCGTATAATATGGCAGAATATACAGATTCATTGATTTTCAAAACTTCATATAACAAGGAGGATATTAAAAATGATAAGTAAAAAAAATAAGTTTTTTACCTTTATATTTTCAACAATGTTTGGTGCGGGACAAATGTACATGGGTTTTATGAAACAGGGAATTTCTATTATGACAACTGCTTTTTTAATACTTGCTTTAGGAATTTTGCTTGGAATTCCTCTAATTTATTTTGCGCTTCCGGTATTATGGTTTTATAGCTTTTTTGATGCAATTAATAAAATGTCTATCTCGGACAGTGTATTTCAGACTTTGGAAGATCACTATTTATTCCTTCCCCAGCAGGATAATGAGCTAATTAAAAAGTTGATTGGAAAATATGAAAAAGCGATAGCAATAATTCTGATTCTGATTGGTGTTGCCGTTTTAGGTGATAATATTCTAGACTTTATAGCGGAGCAGGCTTCCAGTGATTTATATGATTTTATCAATTCACTGCGCCGGAACGGATCAAGAATTATATTTGCAGTGGTGATTATCCTTATTGGTGTTAAAATGATACTTGGCAAAAAGAAAGAATTAGATATGGAAGAAAAAGCATTACAGGCAGATTCAGCCGGTAACCTGCCTGGGGCGGCTGATAAACTTAATGAGGAAAATACCATAAAGGAGAAGGAAGCGAATGAGAACGCGTAGAGTAGGAACATTAACCCTGGGAACAGGACTAATACTTTTTGGAATTCTGTTTATTGTAAGGATATTTACGGATTTGATTACCTATGAAATGATATTTAATCTCTGGCCTATCATCTTCATATTATTGGGCTGTGAGATACTGCTCGGGTATCATAAAGAGAAAGAAGGCACTATACTTTATGATAAAGCCGCAATATTCCTCATTATCATATTAGCTTTTTTTGCCATGGGAATGGCAGGCATGCAGTATATTTTTGAACATGAGGTGAATTTTTATTAAAATAAGAATTGGCTTTTTGGCGCATTGCATAATTGCACTATTATAGATAAATAATTACTTGACATAATATGGTTGTAGCTGGCTTGATATATATGAGCAATATAAATTGTCTCATGATGTATTTGAGAACAGACAAGAAATGAAGATGTTAATAAGCATGTATATGAAAACCATTATGCAATACGCTGCAAAGCAAACAGAAGTACAGGTTGCCAAGAATTAATTCTTGCGTATATTGAAATCCAACTCAGGCTTATTATAACTCCGGTGGCTGGAGAACATGTCATGAAGGAAAATGGCACGATATTGAAGTAGAAGATGATGTTACAACTTATATGGAATATGCCAATGGTGCAACCGGCGTATTTTTTGCGTAACGGTAATGCCGACGGCTAAGCCAATAAAACTGATTTTAAATTGAAAAATCAATTCAGAACAATAGGAATTTTAAAATATATTACGGTACCAACATGATATTTGCTGTATAATTTGATAGCATATTTATCTCCATATGCCAGAGTCAATCTGCGATTCGTATTTAATAATCCGATATGACCTTCTGAAATATCCGTATTGCTCAAATCACTTCTAAGTTCTTGCAGCTTCAATGCAGTTATACCAATACCATTGTCAATAATATGAAAACTGATATGTGTTTGCCGATAATATATTTTGATTTTTATTTTTCCATTTCCGTCTTTCTCTTTTATACCATGATAAAGTGCATTCTCCACAATGGGTTGGAGGATCATTTTTATTGTAGGATAAATTATTGCTGTAGTATCAATATCCCAAACAACAGAAAATTTATCACCGTAGCGGAATTTTTGGATATCGATATAGCGTTGTAAATAATTAATTTCCTGTTGTAATTTAACTGTTTCCTGCGGATTACTAAATGCATACTCCGTTATATCAGAAAGAGCAGATAACATTTTTGTACAGTTATTAGGTTGATTTGTCAGCCTGATAGATTCCCAATAAATAGTATGAAATGTATTATTGAGAAAATGAGGATTAATCTGCTGTTGTAGAGCTTGCATTTCTAAAACTTTCATTTTATATTTTTTTTCTGAAATCTGAACTTGCAAATACTTTTGTTTGATGAACATTTCTATAAGATTTTGACTAATACGTCCATAAGCATCTGAATTTCGGC
>JAATEU010000485.1 GCA_015655565.1 Clostridiales bacterium | reverse complement strand
CTTTCAGGTATCCGGCCGGTTCCATGATCAAACAGTGTCATATCGTAATCCAGGCATAGTATTTTATTCATTATTTAAAAATTCCTTTCCATTTCAGCTATCCATAAATAACAACCCCTGTTTATCGTGTTACTTCTGCCATTCGCGTCCTGCTTAACAGATCATGGAGCATCAGGAGGGATACTAAAACAACGGTATAATAAAAGGATTGAAAATAAGGAACTATATATGAATTGTCTGGATTAATGACATAATATATATATTGGCACTGCTAAGGTGTCTGCCCTTTCTTTCGGTTTCGTCCTTCTCTGACCGGCAGAATGCAGTAATATATGGTATAAACCGTTAATGCCAGCATACCACCAATCCAGGCAAAAGGCAAGTTTAAATCCTCCAAAGACACGACAAAGAGACATACCAGTCAGTGAAAAAGGCTATGAATTGTTTTATGTAAGAAGCATTTTTTGCATTCATGAAATTCCTCCCAAATTATACGGATGATATTAACAGGTCTATAAACTCATCGTAAGTTTTGGTATTTAATAGTGTTTGGAAATTTTTAAGATTTAATATGATTTCTGTTACAAAATCAAAAATATCCCGGAATAAAATCCGGTCTTCTTCCTTTATGGCAAGCATAAAAACAACGTTTATTTTAGTCCGGCTCCAGTCAATTGCCGTTGGGTGTATGGATACGGCAATGGCAGTTGTAAAAGAACTCATTTCAATGGGATGGGGCATTGCTATATTTGTGTAAGCACTGGAGCTGATTTTTTCCCTTTCATAAAGTTTATCCCGAAAAGATATGTCCACATAACCGGCTTTATATAAAGCATCTGACAGGCAATCAATGGCATCTGACTGATTTGTAAAGCCGGGATTATAGAAATACAGCTCCTTTTTAAAAATATATTTAAGTTTATTCTCTAAAACCATCTTTACTCTTGCTTTTTTAATTTCTTCGATTACTTTTACTATTCTGCTGATATCTTTATTATCAAAATAATTGAAAATCCGGATCACAGGGACAGTAAGGCAGGCATTTACCGGTATTGTAGATATGATAAAGTCATAATCATTGAAATTGCTTAATTCATCGGGAGATGTAATAACGCCGGAGAGAAGAATACTATCCTCAAAAACCGTGTAGATTTTTTTAATTAACCTTAAGTGGGTGGAATAATATTGGGGACACAGGATAAGTACCTTTACTTTATTTTTGAGCGCTTTTTGCTCTTCAATTAAAACCCCGATGTGTAAGGAGATATAGGCAATTTCATCCTCCGTTAATATATAACCTTTCTCTTTTGTAATAATATTGGCAATAAATACGGAAACATCATAAATATACGGATAGGTATTCTTTATGGATAAGAGCTGCGGGTTCCTTAAGTTAATATTGTTTTCCAGACGTATCAGCATATTGTTAAGATGCAGGGAAAAACGGATTAAGAAATCATGGTTATTTAAATTAATGTAAAAGACATCTCTTACCTTTTTTTGGATGACTTCCATCAGTTTGCATATCTGGGGGCCTGCAATTTCGTTAAGCCGGGAAGGCTCCAGCTGACTGATATTTTCATGGACGATGCTGGTTCTTAGAAGCAGCGCCAGATTATGGAGTTCACTGTCCGCAAACTGAACTGAAAAATACTTTTCCAGATTTTCGCAGATTTCTTTTAAGAGCTTTGTAACCGGTGAAACGGTGCAGACAGTATTTGAGGAATCCGGATGCTCACTGCGGTCAGGGTTTTCCAGGGAACGTTCCATAATTATTCCTATATGCAAAATAAAATTGGTTAATGAGAAATCATTAATAAAATAGTGATTTGACAATAACCGGTCAGTTACTACATGTTTTATAATTTTTAAATCAAAATCTGGAAGATAGGTTTGAATCAGGTCTAAACTGCTGAAGTTGTCTTTGGTTTCATTATAGATAAGATGGGAGATCATCTTTTTCTTATTTTTTTCTAATCCGTCGATATAAGCATAATTATTCTTTGTTTTGAAGACCAGATCAAAATGAATCAGTTCCGCTTTGATTTTTGATATTTCATTCGTCAGGGTAATGGGGGAGATACAAAGCTCCTCCGCCAATTCATCCAGGTTTTTAGTCTGTTTCTGCAGCAACAGTACTTTTAGTATGTAAGCCTGCCTGCTTTCCGCAGATTGTGGTATCTGGCGGGTTTTAGCATGTAAGATCGGGGAAAGGCGTTCTTTATCCTGTATTAAAAAACCTTCCCTGGAGGATAGGATAAGATCCGGGTAATCCGTATTAATATTTGATATATAGGTTTTAACACTGCGGATTGAAAAACTTAAGCTGCCTGCTATATTGGCAGCGGTACTCCAGGTGGTCTGGTTTTTTAGATAGTTAAGTACCTGAAATTCTTTCCCTTTCATGACAGTTTCCCCTTTCTTTTTTAGAGTACTCTTGGATTGCCAGCGGGATACGGCGGCTGAATAGTTACCATTTGTTTATATTATAAGGCAGAAAAGGCGGAAAATATACAATAGTTATTGCACCGTAAAAGTGCAAATATAAGAATAGATTTTAATCCGTACATCCGGGATAATAAGATTAAAGGCTACCAAAAACCAGGAACCGGTGCAGGGTATAGGTACTCCCGGAAATAAAATTAAGTTTTGGCAGTTTCTTAAGAGTACTCGGACAGTTATTTAAAGGAGGGAAGAAGAATGGATGCACTTGAAAAAAGTATGGAGATCATTGCTAACGGCGGAGAAGGTAAAAGTTTAGCAATGATGTCAATCCAACAGGCCCGTGCCGGTGATTATGAAGCGGCGAAAGCCAGCTTAAAGCAGGCGGAGGAGGCTATTGTGAAAGCCCATCAGGCGCACAGCGAATTATTGTTCTACGATGCCAAGCATCAGGATTTGCATATTACGATGTTGTTAATACACGCGGCGGATCATTTGAATGCGGCAGACACAATAAAGGAACTGGCGGCAGAAATCAATTATATGTATAAGGAGATGCGGAATGTATAAAATTGCCTTGGTATGTGAAAACGGTGCAAGTACGGGCATGGTAGTCAGGAAAATGAAAGAAGCGGCTCAAAAACAGGGAATTGAAGCTGAAATTGAAGCTTATCCCTATACCCAGTTAGAAAACTTCATCACTGAAAAAGATATCATTCTTTTAGGACCCCAGCTTGCATTTAAAAAAGATATAACGATTAAAACATTTTCGGATCATGCGGCAAAAATCGATGTAATCAAAGCTATGGATTTTGGTATGATGAACGGTGATAAAATTTTGAAAGATGCCATTGCTATTATAAACAAATAGGTTTTTTATCAAATTATGGGAGGAAAACGGAATGAACAAATTTATGGAAGCATTACAAAACAAATTAATGCCTATCGCACATAAAATAAGCAGCGTTAAATTTTTAAGTGCCTTAGGAGCCACTTTCCAGCTTTTATTGCCAATTATTTTAATTGGTTCTTTTGCCTGTCTGGGAGCATTTCTGGATATTCCCGCCTGGCAGGCTTTTGTTGCCAAAACAGGCCTGGCGAGCGTATTCATGACAATCCAGTCCCTGACACTCAGTATCATTGCCTTGTACGTAGCCTTTGTATTGCCGTACCAATATGCGTCAAAGTTAGGTTTAAAACCTCTTTCTTCAGCAATTACAAGTTTAATGACCTTCTTAATTCTTACGCCCCATGAATTATATACCAATATCCCTACCCAGTGGCTGGGATACGCAGGTTTATTTACGGCAATGATTGTAAGCGCATTTGTGGTGAGATTAACAAAATTGTTATTTGATAAGAAATTATATCTCCGTATGCCGGAGGGTGTACCGCCGATGGTTGAAGAATCCTTTGCCGCCCTGGTTCCCTCCCTTCTTTGTGCAGTCATTGGGATAGCGGTTGCAACGGCATTTGCAAAATCAAGTTTTGGAAGTATCCATCAGGTTATTTACTCTTTTATTCAGACGCCGCTGCAGGGTTTTGGCTTATCCTTCCCGGCATATCTTTTTGTACAGATACTTTCAACTTTATTTATGTTCTGCGGCATTCACGGAAACTCAGTTTTCGGCGTTATATCACCAATCACTTTAGCGGCATCTGCTGAAAACTTAGAGGCACTGGCAAAGGGTCTGCCTGCTCCCAATATCATAATCGACTCTTTCTCATTATTATGCCAGCCCGGCGGTATAGGCGGTACATTTGGCCTTGCATTTTTAATGGCCTTTGGCGGAAAGAGCAAGAGACTTAAAACTCTTGGGAGAATGTCGGTTATCCCTGCTTTTTTTGGTATTAACGAACCGTTATTATTTGGTATCCCGATTTTATTAAATCCTTTGTTATTTATTCCATATGTTTTGAATCCCATTGTTTGTACGACAATCAGTTATTTATCCATCGCACTTGGGATTACACCCAGATTATCCGGTGTTACGGTAAACTGGACCATGCCGCAGATTATCTCCGGTTTCCTGGCACAAGGCATACCGACGGCAATTTTACAGGTTTTATTAATTCTTGTAACCACCGTCATCTGGATTCCATTCTTTAAGATGGTTGATAAGCAGACAGTAAAAGAAGAATTGGTAAGGGAGTAATTTGAGTCAATAAAAATGTAAATATTGATAATGCGGGGGCTGTTGCAAAACATCAGGTTTATCGTGCAACAGCCCCTCCCCTTGTAAAGAAGGCTGGCAGGAGTAAATGAAAAGAGACGCAGGGCATGCGGAGAGGGGAAGGCTGAAAGATAATATAATATGAAAGGAATGCCACAATTAATTCTTTCAACCTATTTATTATTGACAATAGAACGCGTCTTGTCCGCATTCTGTTGTATGTGGCAGTACCGCAAGCAGGCTTGCGATATGCAATGGGTATAAGATTGAAAGAAAATATAAAAAATGAAAGGATGCCACATTGAGATTATTTCAACCTGTTTTATTTGTGGCAGTACCGCAAACCAGTTTGCGGTATGCAATGGGTATAAATATGAAATATCCACATTTATTTACACCGATAAAAATTAACAATATGCTGGTAAGGAACCGGATTATAGCAACACCCATGGGACATGATTTTTATGATAAATCCTTAGGAGGTGCAGGAATCATAATAGCAGGCTCCGTTATTACGGAACCGGGAAAATCCTCCTGGGCTTCACCGGATGAACCTTATGGGTTTTCCAAGTACCAGGTGGAAAAAACCAGGGAAAGAATCCTCATTGCACAGCAGGCCGGTGCCAAAGCCTCTATTGAAATAGGACATGCCGGTCAGTATGCCAGGGTAAAAGACTTTGCAAAAGGACCCTCCGGCTTCATCCGTGAGGATGGGGTTGAAGTAAAGGAAATGACGGAAGAGATGATGGAAGAAACTATCTACTGGTATGCCCAAACTGCACTGGATGCGAAAGATTTAGGTTTTGATATGATTTTCATGCATTTTGGCCATGGCTGGTTAGCTTCCGAATTCCTTTCCCCTTTATTTAATAAAAGAACGGATGGATACGGTGGAAAGATAGAAAACAGAGCTAAATTCCCTAAGATGATTCTGGAAAGGGTGAGAAAGGCGGTAGGACCTGATTTCCCCATTGAAATGCGTGTATCTGCCGTTGAATGGATGGAGGGCGGCATTGAATTTAAAGATGTCCTGGCTTTTGTTAAAATGGTTGAGCCCTTAATTGATACCGTGCAGATTTCCTGTGGATTGGACCTTGAACACGAGTCGAATGTCCATATGGTTACTACCAACTTTGAAGAGCATATGCCAAATGCAAAATATGCAAAAATAGTAAAAGAAAATGTTACTATCCCGGTTTCCGTAGTCGGGGCAATTATGAATCCGGATGAAGCCGAAAAATTAATTTCCGAGGGGATTGTTGACCTGGTTGCATTGGGACGTCCTTTGGCGGCAGATCCCGAATGGCCGAAAAAAGCCAGGGAGGACAGGCCGGAAGATATTGTTCCCTGTATCCGCTGCCTGCAATGTTATCATATTGCTACAAACCGCCGGAATGTAGGATGTTCGGTAAATCCAAGATATGCAAATGAATCCTGGCTGCCGTTAAAATTGGAAAAAGCAGAAATTAAGAAAAAAATTGTTGTTATAGGTGCCGGACCGGCAGGTTTAAAAGCAGCCCTGGTTGCAGCTCAAAGAGGCCATGAAGTTATTTTATTTGAGAAAAATAATTTTATCGGCGGTGTACTCCATTATGTGGAAAAGGAGTATTACAAGTCGGACATTAAAGCATATATGGACTATTTGAGGGCACAGATAAAGAAATCCAATATTGAAGTACATCTGGATACAAAAGCTACGCCGGAAATGGTAAAAGAAATAATGCCGGATGCATTGATCGTAGCAGTAGGCTCCAATCCTTTTATACCGAAAATACCGGGAATCGGCAGCAGGAACGTGATCGGTTTCTATGAAGCCATTGAACGGGAAGATAAGATAGGACAGGAAGTTGTGGTTCTTGGGGGCGGTACAATCGGTGCTGAAATTGGCCTGGAGCTTTCCTCCCTGCACCGGAAGAAGGTAACAATCGTAGAACTTGGGAAGGAAATAGCAGCACAGGGAAATATGCTTTACCGCATTGCACTCCGCCAAAAAATCCAACAGGCAGGAACCTTAAACATCATGTTAAATACCGGATGTCAGGAAATAAAGGAAGAGGGTATTATGGTTAAGACAAATGCCGGGGAAGAAAAATTCATCAAGGCAGATACCGTTATTATTGCAACCGGTTTAAAACCCAATAAGGCAGCGGCAGACAGCTTTTATGGAATTGTACCGGAAACCTTTATCATCGGTGACTGCAAGAAACCCAGAAAAATTATGGAGGCCACTCTGGAAGGGCATTCCATAGCGGCTAATTTATAAAGATGTAATTAATAATTTATGGTAACTATTCAGTTGTCTCGAGAAATTCGTAGAATTTCGAGTTAAACAGCACCAAAATATAATAGCAGTTTTAAACCTTCAGACTTAGTGTTTGAAGGTTTTATTTACGTAAAAAACAACGATCCGGTCTAACCGGTTATTTTCGGATAAATATAATTCCGAAAATATATAATTCAGGAAAATAAAGAGGGATGCGCCGCAAAATAACTTTTCAAGTTAGGATGCGGCGTATCTTTTAAGGATCCAAACTGCTGCGGCAAAGATTTTTCTTCTTGTCTCAAAGCATTTTTTCTAAAAATATCTTTCTTTATTATATTCTTTTATCATATTATTGGTTGTTGCGGAATTATATTTTACTAATGGGTAGAACGAATTGTAATTAAAAACATATTATAATTTCACGGAGGGAAAACTTTGCCCGGTATCCCCCAAAAATTCAATTACAGTACGGCAGATAAGGGCAGCCACGCAGAAGACGGATTTTTTTATTGCTTGAAAGGGCTGGGATGACAGAACATCTGCATAGCCGTTCATTTAATTTACCCATGATTTCACCATATAAAAACACAGGTTTTATTATTAATACACAAATATTCTATCATGATATCGGTATAATTCTGTCAACAATTTAATACGACAAATAATTATAACCGG
>JAATEU010000511.1 GCA_015655565.1 Clostridiales bacterium | reverse complement strand
CGGAAAGAGTGGGATAAAAAATCAGACAAAGCCTTTGAAATAAAAGATAAACTAGATAAAGAATTACAGGCTGCGGCAGAGGGAAGTTACAATTATGCAGAAGATATAAAAGATGGAAAAAAAGCCGTGCAGGAAGCAGAAAGGGCTCTTACGGCGGCAGCACTTCAGTTAGCCCAGGCAAAGGAGGATAACCGGATAACTGCAAAAAACGGACAGAACGAAAAAAAATCCATTGAAATAGAACTTGCTTCTCTCCGGATAGATATTAATGAAAAGCAGTCTGAAATAGATGAATTGGATCATTTGATCTCCGGGAAAGGGGAAATATTAACACCTGTAAGCGGAGTTATATCCAAATCAGATTTAAATTACGGAATCACCTTAACCGGAAGCGAAATGCTTATTATTACCACAGGAGGTTTTGAACTTACCATGACGGAAAATAAAGATGATATGAAATATTTTTCCGTCGGGGATGAGATTGAAATAAAAAACAATGTAAGTAACGATGCCGTAACTTCACAGCTTGAAGCTATAGAATTGCCGGATTCGGAAGGGAAGGTCAGTTTTACGGCACTTTTACCCGATGAGGATTACAGGCAAGGAAACAGTTTAGAATTTAATATGAAAAAGGATTCCAAAGAGTATCCCATGTGTATACCGGTTCAGGCCCTGAGACAGGACTCCGCAAGCACATATATACTTCTTGTAAAGGATAAGGACAGTGTCCTGGGCAAAGAGCAGACCGCATTCCGCATAGATGTAACCGTGATAGAAAAGGATTTAAAGACAGCTGCCATTGCCGCTTCCCTTTCAAAAGAGGATTCCATTATTGTAAGCAGCAATAAAAACATTTCAGAAGGAGATCGGGTAAGGGTCAATGAAATGGAATAAAAATAGTTTGCTATTCAGTTTACTCTTATTGTTAACTGCCTGGTTTTCCACCGTTAAAATTAACGATGCGGCTTTTATAGCCGATAATTATACCTCCGTCAGCATCCGTATAAAATCAGAAGGAATTAAAAAAGAAAACATAGCAGCTGCTTTAGAAAGAGAAAAAAATACAGGTTCAAAGCTGATCCCCGAGGTTACCGCCTGGACGCCGGCAGAAGAAGCTGAAATAAAGAACACGGAGCTAAACCGTGCGGAAAAAGTAACCGCCGTGGTTGTCGCCGGTGATATGTCAGTGACTGCCCCTATGTCCCTGGTATGCGGTAATTTTGTTTACAAAGAAGATGACAGGGGATGTATTTTAGATACTAAAACAGCATATTCCCTGTTTGGTACAATTAATACCGTTGACAATACTGTATCCTACGAAAATAAAAATTATTGCATCAGGGGAGTGGTAAAAACACCGGTTCCTGTATTTATGATTCAAGGCACGGAGGATGACAGAAAATACCTGAATCTGGAGCTCAATTATAAAGAGCCGGAAAACGGGGAGGTATTGGCAGTAGAATTCCTAATGCAAAATGGACTGGCTCAAAATTATGTCAGTATAGACGGATATTTTTACGGAAGGCTGATTCACTCTTTCTTATGTTTACCCGTCTGGTTATTTTACAGTATTTTTGGATTCTGTTTACTTAAGCAGATAATGCAGGCAAGTACCAGCTCCAATACCGGGACGTCCCTCCTTTACATCCTTCCAGGATTTTTAATCCTGGCCGGCTTTGGACTCCTGGTTTACCAATATACAGGCAATCCCCTTTACCTGCCGGATAAAATAATTCCTACTAAATGGTCTGATTTTGATTATTGGACGAAGCTTTGGAAAGATATAAAAAATAATATACAGCAAATCCGGTATCTGCCTCCAAATTCCAAAGATGTGTTTCTGGCAGACGAGTTATTAAAATTGAATTTAAATTGTACCCAGATGATTACGTTGTATATGTTTCTTTTTTACCGGGTAAGGAAAATAAAAAATAAATATTGGGGTTGAGCACCGAAAAACCCTTTTTTATTCCATTAAAGAAATCCCCCTCTTCTTCGGCGGGGCTTAGACTTAAATTTAAAACCTTTAACACTCAAACCATTTTTAATAATAAAAAAGTTATCCCGTTATAAATATAGGATAACTTTTTTGCTACTGTCCTCATAGGAAAGATTTTCATTTATAAAATATTATTCTGCAATTATAATTCTTATTTAATCCGCAAACAATGGTGTGGATAAATATCTTTCCCCTGTATCCGGCAACAGTACTACAATAGTTTTTCCTGCATTCTCAGTGCGTTTTGCAACCTGTGTGGCAGCCCAGGCAGCTGCTCCTGAAGATATACCGACTAATAAACCTTCCTGTTTTGCGATTGCTTTTCCTGTTGCAAAAGCATCCTCATTATCAACAGTTATAATTTCATCATATATTTCCGTATTTAATACCTTAGGTACAAATCCGGCTCCAATCCCTTGAATCTTATGAGGCCCCGGCGTTCCTTTTGATAATACGGGAGATGCACTTGGCTCAACGGCAATAATCTTCACGTCCGGGTTCTTGCTTTTTAAGTATTCGCCAGCTCCCGTAATAGTACCGCCGGTACCGATACCTGATACAAATACATCAACTTTACCGTCGGTGTCTTCCCAAACTTCAGGACCGGTCGTTTTTCTATGAACCTCCGGATTAGCGCTATTATCAAACTGTCCGGGTATAAAGGAATTCGGTGTTTCACTTGCTAATTCGTTTGCTTTTGCAATGGCGCCGTTCATTCCCTTTGCACCTTCCGTTAAAACTAATTCCGCCCCATAAGCCTTAAGCAGATTCCTACGCTCAATACTCATTGTCTCAGGCATGGTCAGTATAATCCTATAACCCCTTGCTGCTGCTACGGATGCAAGGCCGATTCCCGTATTGCCGCTTGTAGGTTCAATAATAGTTGCACCGGGTTTTAGTAAACCTTTTACTTCCGCATCATCAATCATTGCTTTAGCAATCCGATCCTTTACACTTCCCGCCGGATTAAAATACTCTAACTTTGCAACTATTTTTGCTTTCACTTCATTTGCTTTTCCATAATTAGATAATTCCAATAATGGTGTCCTGCCAATTAAATCTGTGAGACTTTTTGCTATTTTTGCCATATTCTTATTCTCCTTTTTTATGTTTAGAAACTTTATTATGAGTTCAAGTTAGTTTAATTGGTTTATACCTATAATCTAGCATAATAAATTTCATTTGTCAATCATTATTTTTATATTTCATATATGATTACTATGAATTATGCTAATTTAAACCTGCCGCAAATTCATTCTTGTGTACCGGTTCTATATCATGAATTACTTTTATGTAACTCTTAAGAGTAATTTTACCCCGGGCTTTCGGAGAATTTGTTAATACGCGATAAATATCTGTCGGAACAGACTCCGTTCCATTCTTACTTGTTTCCGTATTTAATCCAAAAGGTATACAGAAATAATAATCAGCCATAATCTCCAGGATGCTGGTTCCCTCCTGGTTTACAATAATCTTCCGGTTTAATTCATCGGATAAACCCAGGCAACTTAAGCTTATTTCCTGTATTTCACTGTTATAAGGTATTATTTGTCTGATGACAATAGTCCCTTTAACCACACCTTTATCATAAGATGCTATGGTGTTATAACCGTACAGGCCTCCTATATTTTCCGGTAATAATTCATAAATTTCATCCGGAATACCAATATCCGGGATTCCGATTCCCAAGACTCCGTTTTTATTGCTTAACCTCCAATAAGGTTCCTCCATCGTAAGAAATAAAGGAATATTTCCCAAGTCATAAGTACCGGCTTCCATTTTATGCAATCCGTTCTGCTGTCTGCCGTCTATCATCCGATAATCAATGGCAAGGCTTGTCTTCCCGCTTAAGAAACCTGACATGTCAAAGGCTTCCACGCCACTGATGCTTAAGGTTCTGTCCTTATATTCCAGGAAAGCATCCAGCCGGTTTACGGTATCCTTATTGCGGAACGGCTCCGCCTCCTTGTTATCATTAAGAGAATTGTCAATCAGCTTTATTTTAAAATCATCCTCATATTCCGCTGAAAAAATGAAACCCTCTGCAGAAGGCAGATGACTTATTCCGGTATCTTCCAACGCCGGCATATTTTTGTCGGCGGCCGCACTGTTCCCCACTGTCTCCGCATAACCGGCACAAAGACCGTTTATACTAAACCCTATTATAAATAAAATAAGCCAATTTTGAAATCTATTATTACCTCTCATTATAATCCTCCCGAACAACCGTGGTAAATAAAGCAGAATACCATATTTTTACAGTGTCTTATTATACCGTAAAATTACGCTGGTTACAAACCAAATTAAAATAAATCGTTCGACGGTCACAATATTGTTTTTATGATGAAATGCTATAGATTTCTTCTTTATAATGCTTATTTATTAACACAAAATATCAGATTTTAAAAATAAAAGTCGGTTTATAAGGGCTTACCAGTTTGCTGTACTGGAGCGTGTTTGAAAAATGCTTGTTCCGGGGTTGGCAGTTCTAATAAGAGGCAGCCCTTCCACCTGCTTTTACGGTAATATCATAATGTATCATCATCCAAAACTATGGTAAATGGACCATCGTTAACGGATTCCACCATCATATCGGCACCAAATTCACCGGCCTCCGCTTTACCCAATCGTTTTTTGCATTCCTCAAGAAAATAATGGTATAGTTCCACCGCCTGGTCCGGGCCTGCAGCCTGAAGGAAGTTGGGCCGGTTACCCTTCTTACAGTCGGCATACAGGGTAAACTGGGATATCGCAAGAACCTCTCCCCGGATATCCAAAAGGGAAAGATTTGTTTTTCCCTGTTCGTCAGCAAATATTCTAAGCTTAATTATCTTATTTATATATTTATCAACTATTGCTTTTGTATCTTCCCTGCCTATTCCAATAAACAATAAAAGGCCCTTGCCAATTTGTCCGATACAGGTTCCTTCCACGGTCACCGAGGCTTGTTTTACCCTTTGTATTACAATTCTCATATAGACTCCTTAATTTTGCCTCCTGCCTGGATAATACTCAAACCAATATTTCAGATAAAAAAGATGTTCCTGCAATATCTGACGGCATTTTAAAATAATCCAATATCGTTGCAGCAATATCAGCAAAAGTACTTCTTGTTCCTAAGTTAATTCCTGACCTGATTGGACTGCCATAGACCAGGCAGGGTGTATATTCCCTGGAATGATCGGTAGATTCCGTACTTGGATCACAGCCATGATCAGCCGTTATAATCAATATATCCTCATTTCTTAAACTTTCGGTTATGCGTGGAAGATTTGTGTCAAAATAGGTTAATGCCTTTGCATATCCGTCTATATCATTGCGATGCCCATATACCATATCAAAATCTACCAAATTAATAAAACATATTCCTTCAAAATCCTTCTTCATATATTCCAGTGTCCGTTCAATACCCTCTTCATTATTAGCGGTCCGGACCATATCCGTTATGCCTTTTCCTGCAAATATGTCATTGATTTTACCAACCGCCAGCACATCTAAATTACTGTCTTTCATCACATCTAACATAGTTAATTCAGGAGGTATCAAAGAATAATCATGACGCCTGGAGGTCCTCTTAAAATCCGGCGCCTCTCCTTCAAAAGGTCTGGCTATAATCCTGCCAACTCCCCATTCGTTAACACACAGGTTTCTTGCTATTTCGCAATACCGGTATAATTCCTGTATCGGTACTACGGCTTCATTGGCAGCTATTTGAAATACACTGTCTGCTGAGGTATATACAATAAGATCGCCGGTTCTCATATGCTCTTTTCCGTAATCTTTGATTACTTCCGTTCCCGAATATGGTTTATTGCAGATTACCCCCCGTCCTGTACGCCTGGAAAATTCCTGTAACAGCGCAGCCGGGAAACCCTTTGGGAAGGTGGGTAAAGGCTTCTTTGAAATGATTCCGGCTATTTCCCAATGACCGATGGTGGTATCCTTGCCTTTTGAGGCCTCCGTCATACGCGCGTAGCTTCCCAGTACCTGTTCCGGTTTATTTGGATGGCTCTCTACCCCGTCCAGATGAAATAATCCTAATTTACCCATATTGGGAGTATTAAATTCACCGCTGCCTGCAACTGCCTTTAAGGTATTACTGCCTGTATCGCCAAATTCCACGGCATCCGGCATTTCACCGATACCAAAACTATCTAAAACAATAAGAAAAACTCTTTTCATAATAACTCCTTCCCGTACCTTGGTCAATTTCTTTTTCTTTTCTTACATTTTCCTTAATATATTTGAATATTATTAATACATATTGTGCTATGAAAGGCTTTGTGCTATAATTTTTAATAAATGATATTTTTTCGAATGAATTACATTAAGTATATTATTTATGGATTATGCTTAATGTCAAATTCCAGAAAGGTTGATCTCATTGAAACAATTACTTCATAAATATAAGCATGCTTGGGTTTTATTTTATTTCTTTATATATATTATCTGGTTTTATGCTTTAGAGAAAAAAGTAACCGCCAATTATACTCCCATTCAAATATGGCTGGATGATTACATACCTTTTAATGAATGGTTTGTTATTCCTTATTTCTTATGGTTTATCTATATCTTTTCTACGGTAGCTTATTTCTTCTTAACATCGAGAGAAGATTTTTATAAAGTCACCGCCTTTTTGTTTATTGGTATGACTATTTGCTTGGTTATTTATACAATTTGGCCGAACGGACAGGACTTAAGGCCGGATTTATCCCGGTTAGGCAGGGATAATATTCTTATCAGAATTGTAAATACCCTATACAGTACGGATACCTCCACTAATGTATGTCCCAGCATCCATGTCTTTAATTCCATTGGAGCCAATATAGCCGTCCACCGCAGTGAAGCTTTAAAAAAATATAAGTGGATTAGAGTATCCTCTGCTGTTTTAATGATATTAATTTCTCTCTCTACTATGTTCTTAAAGCAGCATTCCGCCTTTGATGCAATAACTGCAATTGCCTTAAGTGTTGTAATGTACTTCCTGGTTTACGGATGGAATGACAGCAAACAGACCTCTAAAGTAAAGGGAAAAAAAGTATTTGCACCATATTAGCAGAATATCTTATGCCGGCCGTATCTGAAGCAGGCCTTCCATATGCAGGCAGATTTAAAAATTAATACCTATATGGTTTCAGTTCTTTAACTGAAACCATATATTTTTTTTGAAATCTTATAGCCGATTTCCACGATCTTGCGTCCTACCTTACCGGGCAGGTTCATCGTTCTTCCAAGAAACCGGTTATGAATCTTACTATATAACTTTTTGTTTGCCTTCTCCAGGTAATTCCATAATTCCTGTTTTTTAGCCAGGCTTTCCTCTGTATTTTCTTTAATTAAATATACGGAAGAAACCGTCATCATCATACACAGATACTTAATCATATAATTTCGTAGCTTCTTGTTCTTTATGGATATAACATCATTAATATCTATCATTATCTTGGTAATACGGATCTGCTGATCAATTCGTTTTATCATATTTTTTTCATTAACGGACTGATCTTCCCGCCCAATAAAATAACGATAAAGATTCACATCAAGATAATACATGGTTTTAACATAGGGAAGGGGTTGGTATACAAATATGTTATCCACATAGAAAGTGTGCTTTGGCAGCTTTAATCCACAATTCTTCAGCAATTTGGTGCGATAAACCGCCGCATGCATAATAATTTGCTGACTTTGTTTAAAAAACATAATATCATTCCATGAAAAAATTTTATCTTGAGGCAGCGCAGTTTTATAGTCCATGACTTTGTGTTTGTTCAGGCTTGGTTTTTCATAAACATAGTTAACTATCATAAGGTCAAGGCTTTTTCCATCCTCAACCAGTTCCCTTAATGTATTGAGTACCTTTAAAAGAGCAGCTTCATTCACCCAGTCATCGCTGTCCACTACCTTAAAGTATAATCCTTTAGCATGATGAAGTCCGGTATTTACCGCTTCTCCATGACCTCCGTTTTCCTGATGAATTGATTTGATTATTGCCGGATATTTAGCGGCATACTCATCTGCAATTCTCGCCGTATCATCAGTGGAACCATCATCAACAATAATAATTTCCACATCATTGCCGCCGGTAATTAAGGTTTTTATCGCATGCTCCATATATGCAGCAGAATTATAGCAGGGTATTGCCACACTTAATAATTTCATTTCTCATTTTCCTCCAAGTTATTATAAAAATTCATATTCAATATTATAGGAACTAAACCAAAACGGCAGTAAAGTGCACCGCCTTTTATCAGAAATTTGAAAACCAATTTCTGATAAGTTATAATATTATAAAACATATTAACATCATATAGCATACCATTAAATTAAGAATTATTAAGCTTTATTAAGGTAAACTTAAGAAATATTTCATTGTCTTGCGTTTTCGTGAATGATATAATACAATCAATAAAAATAAAACATGTAAAAAATTATAAAATATTACCATAAGGAGGTTATTTATGTCATTCGGTTCAAATCTAGAAAAAATACGGAAAGGACACAAAATCAGTCAGGCAAAGCTTGGGAGTGCCCTGGGCATTACCCAGCAAATGATAAGCAGTTATGAAAAAGATTTATCCTCTCCCAACATTGAATCCTTAATTAAAATAGCAGATTTTTTTGAAACATCCATTGATACATTAATCGGACATATTATTAAGTCATATAATGAAGAATCCCAAAAAGCCCAACTTGAACGTTTATTCGATTCCCTTTCCGTTGATGATAGGGACCGATGCCTGTTAATTTTGCATACTCTTCTAATTGACCGTGAAGAGACCAATGAAAAAAAACAAAAAAAGAATTACGGTTTATCTTAAGCTTACTTTAAATTGTCCGGATTCAGGCATTCTAATTCCGGAATGACAAATTGTCCGTTTTTACGTATTAATAAATCATCAAAATATATCTCACCGCCACCAAATTCAGGCGTCTGGATACATACTAAATCCCAATGGATAGCCGATTTATTGCCATTAGGAGCTATATCATAGCAATTACCCGGCGTAAAGTGGAACGACCCCCTAATCTTCTCATCAAACAAAGTATCCTTCATAGGTTTGATTACATAAGGATTTACTCCAATGGCAAATTCACCAATATACCTTGCTCCTTCATCCGTATCAAATACTTTATTAATTCTTTCCGTATCATTTGCCACTGCATTTATAATCTTGCCATCCTTAAAAGTAAGTATAACATTCTCATAGGTAAATCCCTGGAATACTGCAGGTGTATTGTAGGACAGGGTTCCATTAACGGAATATTTAACCGGTGCCGTATAGACTTCACCGTCGGGTATGTTGCATTCTCCGGCGCATGGTATGGACGGAATATCTTTAATTGAGAAAGTCAGGTTCGTTCCGGGACCAACAATTTTTACCTTGTCTGTTTTATCCATATACGCAAGGAGATGTTCCATTGCCTTTCTCATCTTAGAATAATCTAAATTGCATACACTAAAGTAAAAATTCTGAAAGTCCTCCAGACTTGTATTTGCTAACTGTGCCATGGCAAAGTTTGGGTAACGCAGGACTACCCATCTTGTTTTACTTATACGGATATCGTGATGCACCGGGGTGGTGTAGAATTTTTCATACAGTTCCATTTTACCGGAAGGTACATCGGACAGCTCATTTACATTATCCGTGCCACGGACTCCGACATAACAGTCCATTTGATCCATTTCAGCAGAATCTATTTCAGCCATTAGTTTTATCTGAGCCTCCGTACAATTTAAAAGAACCTCTCTTTGTATACTTTGGTCCGTATAATGGGGGAATGGGATTCCTCCTGCCATATATACTTCTTTTATAATCTGCCTTGCCAGTTCTCTTGTTGAATCTCCTATATAGTGTATATATACCTTGTCACCTTCTTTTACATTCATTGAATAACTTACCAGATTATGAGCTAAAACTTTTACTCTTTCATCCATTTTGCTTCTCCTTTCCTACTACAAGTGCATTTCCATACTATTGATTATCCGCCAGATAAGTGAAAAATAAATTGCCGGCTTTCTCAAACATGTCCGTACTGTCATTAAGTCCAATTTTCATGGATTTATGAAGGGACGGATCAATAACAGTTATATTATACGCATCATAGCCAATAATTAACACGGCACTGTCCTCATTCTTCATTGCAATAACCGGTACCTCTTTATTGATATAATATAATACTTCTTCTAAGGTACATCCGGTCAGGTTCAGTACGGCATCACCCATACTTTTCTCTAACATTTCATACAGCGTACCGGATTCTAAATTACCGGAATCCTTACTTCCGCTTTGATAATTCCTCATCATCCCCACACAGGCTGCTATACTGTCAGTATCTCCGGACGTATATATGGGTGTAATGTTACCGATTTCTTTCGTGGTGCTTTTTATACCTCTTTCCAAAATATTCTGTTGATATTGATTTAAAACTACACCTGCTGCCATATATGCCTGATGAACGGCAGCCCCGGCTTGTTCATAAATCCCAGCTATGCCGCCCAGGGCATAAACGGTATATGGTTCTTTCATAACCTCAGCACCTTCCAACCGCAGTGTGGTATCTTCGGTAATGACAGTATTTATCGTATTATTATATTCAGGTTTTTCTTCCAGGTTAAAACCGGAAGGCAATGATATATAAAACTCTGTTAAAGTTTTCTGCGTAACTCTCGTCGTTAACCCGATTGCTTTCGTTTCATTTATAATCGTATTTAATATATTATCCTCTTGAACTGATACATAATGGATACCTCCGTCCTGGTTTTCTTTTTTTACGCGCTCTAAGGTTATGACATTATCCTTAACCGTTGTTCCGGTCACATAATACCCCTTCTTGGAATATTCCTTTAAAATATTGGATTGTGAATCAGCTATAGCAATTTTATACATAGGTACTAATATGCTTCCGTCCAGATTCGTTGTAATATCATCTGTTTTTACAAACCCATATATAATGTTGTTATTGATCCTGCCCAGCAGATTCAGATTATTACCGGCAGGCGCCGATATTTTTTCTTCCTTCCCGCTCTCTAAATCCAATATAACAATTTCCGTTGATTCTTCCGGATCTCCGCTGTTCTGCCAGGCAATATAATGCTCCTCTTTGCTCACAACAAAATCCTCAGCGCCGACACCGGATGCAATTACAGTTAACTCCTTTGTAATCAGGCTGTAAGCATATATTTTATGGTTCAGGATAAAATAAAAAACATCCAGCTGATTCACATAACTGAAACTGTCCAGTTCTTCTTTCAGAATCTGATAAGTGACATTCATCGGTATATATAATAACTCTTCAATACGGTTTTCCCCACTATAATATTTATACAGCACGATTCCGACACGCCCTTCATATACCCCGCGGTTCATGTAACCATAAACCATAAAATCAATATTCCCGTCATCATCCATACTCAGGATTCTTACATCATGTTCATCATAAACATCCCTGACATAGTCCGTATTCTCCTGGCGGAAGGAAAATACTTTTACGGCTGAATTCTCTGCTAAATTGTAATACCATAATTCCCTTTGTCTGACAAAGGACAGCTTATTATTATCAGAACTGGTAACCAGGTCCGTATCCGGCTGGTTCGTAATTCCCAGTTTAAACTCGCTTTCCTTTAAGCTGGTCAATTCCATATCAAATACGGATTCCATGGTACGTTCGTAATTTAATAAGTACATTCTTGAACTGGTATAACGGACACGGTAAAATTCCTTGACATAGTAGTATTCCAGTCCTGATTCTGTTTCTGCCGATATGATATACTTTAACTCAACGGAGGCAGTATCCGGATTAATTTCTTTTACAGCCGGTACAACACTCCCCAGGATCTGTGGTTTTAAATCACCCCATCGTACCAGTTCAAAACTGGAATGTATATTAACATAGGACAACGTTGTATTGTCCGCATCCGCATCCGGTTCCAGATAAATAATCATATCCTCCGCCTTGTCTTTATCCATAATGGAATCATGAAAATCCATAACAAAATCTAATTTTTCATTATAATAGGAGGAAGGCTGTAATTTAACCCTGGTATAATAATTCATTTTTCTGCTTTCGCTGGTAACTAAAGTAATTTTAACACCATATTCTGTTCCTTCTCCTAATTCTGTCTTAAATTTTATTTTCGCCGTTTTTTTATTTTCCTCTTTTTCCAGGGCATTTATGGTATCCGTCTCTAATAATTTATTATCCGTCACGGAACGCAATTCATAAATTACCCGTTTTACATCGTTTTCTTTTCCGTCAATTACTACTTCAAAGCTTTGGTCACTATCCAGGGGAGTAATTGAGTCTCTTACCATGTTAGCATTCAGGTTATTGCTATAACCATGAAGCAGGTTAATTTCAGCTTTTCCCAATCTTATGGCCAGAATAGGAAATGAGGTTTCATCCATCTTTATTGTTTTTTGTATATCGAATACTTCTTCCTTGATATCCCGCCCGAAATAATATAGAGAGCCGGCAAAGATACACAGTAATATAATACCTTTATATAAATATTTTAGCATATTTCCACTTCCTTATTGCATTAAAGTTTATACTGTTCAGATAACAGCTTATATAAAGTTGGTTCCACCCCTAAAAATTTTCTGCATTTTTCATACGAATCTTTTTTTTCCGGCTTATTCGAGTTGCTACTTTTCCTATTGGATTTTTTAACCGCCCGTATGAGAATATTTTTGGGCGTATGCTCCATATGGATAAATTCCAGGATCTGTGCCTTGTATCCCACCAGTTCAAGTAATTCCGCCCTTAAAGCATCCGTAGCTAACGCTGCAAAACGTTCCTGTATTAAGCCATAATGGAAAATTGGTTTTAATAAATCATTGCTTATCTGGGTATTCAATTCATACTGACAGCAGGGAACGGATAAAATAACATCGGCATTCCATAAAACCGCTTTATATAAAGCATAATCCGTTGCCGTATCACAGGCATGAAGTGTCACAACCATATCGGCCTTGTTTACACCTTCATAGGATGCTATATCTCCCTCCAAAAAAGTTAATTTATCATAACCATAACGTTCTGCCAGCCGATTGCAATTCAAAATTACGTCCTTCTTTAAATCCAAGCCTATAACCTGAATCGGATAGCTTTTTAATACCTTTAAATAATAATACATGGCAAAGGTTAAATAAGATTTTCCACAACCAAAATCTATTATGGTTAATTCTCTTGTTTTATCTAGATGAGGCAATATATCTTCCACAAATTCTAAAAAGCGGTTTATTTGTTTAAATTTATCGTATTTGGCTTTAATGATTTTACCTTCCAGGGTCATTACGCCTAAGTCTGCCAGAAATGGCACCGGACTGCCTTCCTTTAATATATAAGCTTTCTCCCTGTTATGGCTTAGCATGTTGTGATTGAAAGCTTCCGTGTCCGTTAAATTATGGTTTCTGGACTTTATGGTTGTTTTACCTTTCTTACTGATTAAAATGGTAATTTGCTTAGTCTGCGTTCTTAAAAAAATCTGCTTCATAAAATTCTCCAGCCAGTCCGGCAGTTTTTCAAAAAGTTCCTCCCTGGAATAGTTGCTGTGAAAAACCTGCTTATCCCGGAACTCCGTCGCCTGGTATATTAATTTTTCTTTTAATAAAACAGGCCGGATCTTAATCTTTAGAAGTTCAGAACCTGCAGGAGGGTTACTAATTACCATATCTATAAATCCTATATTTAAATTATCACTAATAATCTTTATTATATTCTTATCCATCTTTTTGTTATCCTTCATTTATGAAATGCTGCAAGTAACCAACTGGAATGTGAGAATAAAATCCAATGGGAATTCATTCTCACATTCCTTTCCCGTATACCTGCAGAAACCGGCAATTCCAATTTCTATTTCATACTATATATTTTATCATATAAGTTAAAATATTCCTACTATTTTTAAAAACTTCCTATTCTTAATTTATGCACGGTTCACTTTATAACGCATATATTGGTAAATAAAATGATATTGATAATCTAAGGAGGATCTAATGAAATATTCCTTACCTGAATATTCACCTTTTACCAATCCAAATAATCAGGAGCCGAATGGTAATTTCAAAGGCAGCATGAAGGCAGCGTCAAGAAAAGGTATACCAAATTATACAACTGTATTGCCAAGTAATTCAACTGGATATTATTATAAACCTTTAGTGAGTCCAAATTATTCAGACATGACAGGGAATACAATACAGCCTTTTCCTGGCTACTATAACATGCAGATACCTGATGACGGCAGGCAGCCAGGCTTCCCTATGCAGCCAAGAGTTACTCCCCCAGCTTCTCCTAACCTGCAGACGCAGCCTAGGACTACCTTGCCGACTCAGCCTGGAACCACTGCCCCTACCACTCCTACCCTGCCAGCCCAGCCCAGAACCACTACTCCGGCCACTCCTGCTACGCCAACTCAGCCTGGAATGACCACTCCTGCTCCTGCTATACCTGTTCAACCCAGAACTCCCATTCCGACTATTCCAACTCAGCCCAGAACCACTACTCCTGCTATGCCGGCTCAGCCCAGAACTACCACTCCTACCATTCCTACTACTCCGACTCAGCCCAGAACCACTATTCCTACCATTCCTACTCAACCCAGAACTACTACTCCGGCCACTCCTACTATTCCGACTCAGCCCGGAATGCCTACTCCTATCACTCCTACTATGCCAACCCAACCCGGGGCTACTGCTCCAAATATACCTTTTCAGTATAGAACCACTACCCCGGCTCGCTCTCAAGAACAATATAATAACTTTGCAGGCAATAGTAGATCAGATTATGATTATGCTACGGTTCCTACTTATGGCAATAATGGAATTTATATTTCTGATATAGATCCTTACCGTGTTCCAATGGGTATTCCTATGATGCCGCTATATGGCTATGATAATTGTGAGGATGCAGATAAAGATTGGGACTACATGAAACAGATGTATCCAATGGTTGCCAAGAAAATACTTGTAGAAATTGAAGATGAATGTGACAAACTGGAATATGACGGAAGCTGTATGTTTGATGAATATCCTGATAAAGTATATCTGGGCCGGATTGTAGACAGAGTTTATGCAAAATTTAAATATATGGAAGATGATATGATTACTCAGGAAAGCATAGTATCCCCGGGACAAATTTATAAAGAAGAGAAAAATTTATTAAAATCAAATCAGTATGATACAGACCGCGGTTATCGGCCAGACGGCCGGGAGCGCAGGGATCGTCGTCAAAATAGGCTACAGGATTTGAT